>NZ_JBHYMC010000004.1:0-47248 GCF_042742535.1 Streptomyces sp. NPDC058880 | reverse complement strand
GGGGGCGGGGTGGGGGGGGGGGGCCGGGGGGGACCCCCGGGGGCGCGGAGCGGGGGGGGGGGGGGGGCGGCGCGGCCGCGCCGCACCACCCGGGCGGAGCGGGCCGTACGGGTGCCGGTCAGGCGATCGAGAAGGTCACGACCGTCTGGTAGGTGTCGGCGAACATGAACGCCGGGAGCTGGATCATCCCGGCGCCGCCGACGGCGAACTCGCCACCGGTCAGCTCGTCGCCCCCGGCGGCCTGGGAAGCCACCTTCATCGGGACGTCGGTGATCGCGCCGGGCGTGCCCGCGGTGCAGGTGCTCGGGCTGTCCGGGTTGGTCACGGTGCAGGTCGGCTGGATGCCGATCTGCGCCTTCGGCATCGAGTGGCCGGTGGTCTGGTTCAGGAACGGGGTGCGGGTGGCCGTCACGTCCCAGCCGAGCGAGCCGCCGCGGAAGTCCTGGACGGTCGCGGCGTTGAAGACGCCGACCACCGACTGGGCCTTGCCGTTGATGGTGACCGAGCCGAAGCTGACCGCCGGCTGGCCGTCCTTCGGGCCCAGGGCGAGCGGTCCGGGAAGGACCTCGACGTCGACCGGGTTCTTCACGCCCGGCTGCTCCTCCACGAACACGAAGGCCTTGTACGGAGTGATCGAACCGTCGATCCTGATCGCGTCGGCCTTCTTGGTGATCGTGATGTCGCAGGTGGCGGCGCCGGAGGCGTCCGCGGTGCCGGTACCGGTGTCGCCGGTCACCGCCCCGGCGAGCAGTGCGGAACAGGTGACCGCGCCGGCCGGGAAGTTGGCGCCGCCCACGACGACGGCGGTGCCCGCCGGGCCGCTGTTGGGTGTCAGCTTCGTGGTGACCGGGTCCTTGGGCAGGGCCTCGACGGCGACCGATCCGAGCGAGGCACTCGGGCGGGGCGCCGGGGTGCAGGTGGTGGTGAAGACCGACCCGGAGAGGTCCGCGTCGGTCACCGCCAGGTCGAGGGCGACCTGGACGGTCGTCCCCTCGGTTCCGTCCGGGATCTTGATGGTCCCGGAGAACGCCTTGGGGTCGAGCGGCTGCCCGGCCACGACCGACACGGTCTCCGGCGGGCTGGTGACCACCTGGGTGGTCGTACCGACCTTGAGGGTGATCCTGGTCGTGTTCACCGTGGTGACGGAGAACGACGGGATCAGGGGGCTCGCACCCGGGTCGATCGTGATCGGGACGACGTCGCCGGCCTTGGCGCCGTCGGGCAGCGTGACCGTCCAGTCCTGGTTGCCCGAGCCGTCCGGCTGCGGAGCCGGGGCGTCGCAGTTCTCGAAGACGGCGGTGGTCTTGGTCGCGGCCTGCGCGGAGCCCGCCAGGCCCACCACTGCGCCGGTCAGGGCCAGCGACAGGGCCCCCGCCCCTGCCAGCACCTTGCGTAGATGCGTTCTCGTAGTCACTGGGTCGCGACTCCTTCGTCATGACGAACCCCTCCCCCCACCCGCTGTGTGGGGGAGGCCGAGCCGGTGCGGTGGCCGATATTGACGCGTCATGGTGATGAGAAGTCAATGGCTTGCTTTCCCCTGAAGCACACACACATTGATGGGCCATCAGAGAGAGGGCGATGGCCCATCGCATACCGACCGGTCGGGGTGGACCGGTGCCGGTCTGCCGCCGTCGGCCGAAGTCAGTTCGGGCCGGCGGCGACGTGCAGCAGCCGGTTGGGGGTGCCGGCCGGCAGTCCGGTGATCCGGTCGCGTACGGCGTCGCGCACCAGCACCTCGGACACCTGCGCCGGGGTGCGCGCCGTACCGGCGGCCAGGAGCAGCGCGGCGGCGCCCGCCACGTGCGGGGCGGCCATCGAGGTGCCGGAGGAGCGGGCGGTGGCGGTGGCGGAGCCCTTCCAAGCGGAGGTGACGGCCACTCCCGGTGCGAACAGGTCCACGCAGGAGCCGTGGTTGGAGAACGCTGCGCGGCGGTCCGCGGCGTCGGTCGCGCCGACGGTGAGGGCCTGCGGGACGGAGGCGGGGGATCCGCCGCAGGCGTTCCGGCCGTCGTTGCCGGCGGCGGCGACGAAGGTGACCCCGGAGGACACGACCCGTACGACGGCGGCGTCGAGGGCGCGGCTGCGGCTGCCGCCCATGCTCATGTTGGCCACGGCCGGGGTGCCCGGCGCGCGGGCGGCGTCCCGCACCACCCAGTCGAGCCCCTTGATCATGGCCGAAAGGCGCCCGTCGCCGCGGCAGTCGGCCACTTTCACCGAGACGAGCGCGACGCCCTTGGCGACCCCGTAGGTCTTCCCGCCCACGGTTCCCGCGACATGCGTGCCGTGACCGTTGCAGTCGCGGGAGCTCTCCATGAACACCGCGTTGTGCCCGGTCCGGGCACGGCCCGTGAACTCCTGGTGGCGGGTGTTGATGCCGGTGTCGAGGACGTAGACGGTGACGCCTCCGGCCTTCGTGGCGTACGTGTACGAGCCGTCCAGCGGCAGTTCGCGTTGGTCGATCCGGTCGAGGGGCCAGGGGGCGGGCGCCTGCGGCAGCGTCTGCGGTGTGTCTGCGGTGCCGGTGACGTGGAAGACGGCATCCGGCTCCACGAAGGCCACTCGGGGGTCGGCGGCCAGGGCGGCGGCCCGCGCGGCGGTGGCGCGGACGGCGAAGCCGTTCAGAGCCGCCTCATAGACGGGACCGACCACGTCCCCGGCGTCCGCGGCCTCGGCGGCGAGCGCGCGGGTCGGGGCGCGGGAGGCGGTGTCCTTGAGGACGACGACATAGGGGGCGGTGGAGTCAGGGCCGGAGGCGGAGGCGGAGGCGGAGGCGGGGCCGGGCCCGGGGCCGGAGGCGGGGCCGGGCCCGGGGGGTGGGCCGGTGACGGCTGCCGCGAGCAGGGCGGTCGCGGGCAGGAGCGTGGCGAATGCGGTGGGGGTCATGCGCCCGATGCTCCGTCAGGGGTGGCGCGGGCGCGCGGAGGGTGCGCCGAGTGGGCTCACGACACGCCGCCTCCGGGGGGCGGCCCGTGCCGTGTGGACCGGCGCGGGTCCGCAGCGCCCCGATCCCCACGACACGGCCTGGAGCCCGCTCCGGCCGAGCCGGCGCGCCCTACCGGGCGAGCGGCCAGCCGCGCATCGAGAACACACCCTCGTCGCGGGCCCCGGCGGCGTCGTAGGTGGCCAGCGCGGCCTCGTTGTCGGTGTCGACCCCCACCCACATCCCATAGCAGCCGCGTTCCCTCGCCTCGTCCGCGAGGGCCAGCGTCAAGGCCCGGCCGATGCCGCGCCGCCGGTAGCCCTCGTCCACGGAGAGCTCGTACAGGCACATCTCGGTGCCCTTGTCCGGGTGGACCATCTCGATGCCGGAGACCATTCCGGCGGGCACGCCGTCGACGTAGGCGATGAGCATCAGGTGCCCGGGGGACGTGAGGAAGCGCTCGGACCATTCCTGGCGGGCGGGCCCGTCGAAGAGGGATTCGGCGGCCGAGAGCTCGGCGGGTGTGAAGGCCCGGCGGATGTCCATGACGGTCACGATAGTGCGCGCCCGGCCGCGGGCGGGGCGCGGCCGGGCGCGGCGTGGCGACCTGCTGCCCGAGGCGGACGGACCGCTCCCGGGTGCCGACGCCCTCCGGGCCGCGGTGCCGACGCCCTCCGGGCGCGGGTGTTGCTGCGGTGCCCGTGCCCGATTGCGGCCACGACATCATGCTCTCGCGCTGGTCGCCGTCCTCGCGGAACACGCCTGCGCGGAGCCGTTGGACCTGGTGCGGGCACCGCCGGTGAAACCCGCCGCCGCGCCCCGCTCAGCCGCGGGCCGGCGGGGACGGCGTGCCGTCGGTCCACGCATAGACCCGCTTGCCGCGCACCGCGACCTGGTACTGGTGGAAGTCCCGGCACTCGGCGTGCACTTCGGCCCGCAGGGAGCGGCGCGGCCACCACCTGGCGTGCAGGTCCGGCGCACCCTGCCGCCGAGGGGTACCCGCCGCGCACTGCGGACCGTCCAGCGGGGTCTTGCCGAGGTCGAACCGTATGAGCCGGTCGTCGCCGCCGGTGCGCACCCGTATGCGGACGTCGGTGGCATCCCTCGGTATCCAGGACGGCAGGGCGAACGGCGCTGCCGCCCGTGTGGGGGCATCGCCGGCGGTCGCGAAGCGCTTGCCCTTCTCCTTGAACACCTTCTGGTCGATCGCGTCCGTCACGGGATTGGGCGGCAGGTTGGGGAGGGCGAAGGCGGCGGTGGCGAGGACTCCTACGGTGGCGGCGGCGACGACGAGCGGGCGGCGGTTCATGCGTCCAAGTCTCGGTCGGGCGAACTTCTTCGCGCGTCCCTCCACAGAACGAACCGCGCCTTGGCCGGAGGTCGCACACGGTGTCATACCTGCGAGGGTCTCCGGTCACGGGCACGCGACGCCCAGTAACCGGCCGGCGCCCGGCCCCGTTGGCCGGATGACCGTCCGCCCGGCCCCGAGGACCCCCATGCCGCGTCGCCTCCTGCCCGCCCTCGCCACCGCCACGGCCACCGCCGTGCTCGCCCTCGCGCCCGCCGCCTGGGCCGCCCCCGAGGTCCCGGCCGACAAGCCGCAGGTGCTGAGTCGCTGGACGCAGCCCAGCGCGGCGAGTTACGAGGCCTGGGCGGACGCGCGAGAGCACCGTGCCGCCTGGGCCGCCTATGCCTTCGACTGGTCGACCGACCAGTGCACCACCTCCCCGGACAACCCCTTCGGCTTCCCGTTCGCCGCGGCCTGCGCCCGCCACGACTTCGGCTACCGCAACCACCGGGCGGCAGGGCTGTTTCCGGCCGCCAAGGGTCGGCTCGACGAGGCGTTCCACGCCGACCTGAAGCGGGTGTGCGCCCGCTACTCCGGCGGCCGCAAGCGCTCGTGCGACGGCACCGCGTGGACGTACTACCAGGCCGTCAGGTTCCTCGGCATTTCCTAGCGAGCCGCGAGGCAGAGCACCGGGACCCGCTGGACCAGGTTGTTGCCGAACCCGCCGCGATTCCACGGCTGTTCGAGGGGCTGCGTGTGCCCTTCGGTGTCCGTGGCGCGGACGGTGAGGGTGTGGCGGCCCGGTGCGGCGGTCCAGTCGCAGCTCCAGGCCTGCCAGGCCCACGGATGCGGGTGTGGGGCGGCCAGCTCGGCCCGGGTCCAGGCCAGGCCTCCGTCGGTGCTCACCTCGACCCGGGCGACGGCCCCGTGGCCGGACCAGGCCCGCCCGTGCAGGTGCACGGGGCCGGGGTGCACGACGCGGGTGCGCGACATGAAGTCGGGGAAGCCGGGCGGGGCCATCAGGGCGCGCGGCGCGATCCGGGTGACCGGCTCACCGGGATCGTCCGGGTCGTCGGCGGACCACCGGAAGCGGTAGGCCGCGGACTGCTGGAAGCCGGTGAACGGTGCGTCGACGAGGGTGATCCCGCGCAGCCATTTGACGTGTGCCATGCCGTACCAGCCGGGCACGACCAGGCGCAGCGGGTACCCGTGCTGCGGTGGCAGCGGCGCGCCGTTCATGGCGTAGGCGATCAGCACGCCCGAGTCCTCCGCGGCGGCGTACGGCAGCGGCAGGCTGCGCCGGTAGTCCTGCTCGACACCGCGCTCCACACCGTGGTCGGCCCCGGTGAACACGGCTTCGACTGCATTCGGCCGCACCCCCGCCCGGTCCAGTACGACGCCCAGTGGGACCCCGGTCCAGTCGGCGGTGCCCACCGCCTCGACCAGCCACGGCTGACTGACCGGGCGGGGCGACAGAAGAGCCCGGCCGTTGCCGGCGCACTCCATCGTGACGCGGTGGGTGACGGCGGGCAGCGCGCGCAGGGCGTCGAGGTCCAGCGCGAGCGGTGAGGCGACCTGGCCGTCCACGTCCAGCCGCCAGCCGTCCGCGTCCGCGGCGGGGATGTCGTAGTGGACGAGGACGTAGTGCAGCCCGGGGGGTGTGACCTCGTAGCGCAGTGCCTCCAGCGGCAGGCCGTGGTTGCGGGCGGCGAGTGCCAGCTCCTCCGGGCCGATGCCCTCACCGGCCGGGGCGATGCGCGCCGGGGCGCTGACCTCCCGGGCGGACGTCTGCTCCATCTCCCCATGGTCGCGCGCCCCGCTCCGTGGGGCACGTCGTCGCGTCCCCGGACCGTCCCGTCACAGGTGCCGGGCGAACCAGGCGCGGGCCAGGGCAGCCACCTGAGCGAGGGCGCCCGGCTCCTCGAAGAGGTGCGTGGCGCCCCGGACGACCTCCAGCCGGTTCTCGCAGCGCAGCTCCCGCTGCGCCGCACGGTTGAGGTCGAGCACGGTGGTGTCGCGGCCGCCGACGACGAGCAGCGTCGGTGCCCGCACGGCGGCCAGCCGGGGCCCGGCGAGGTCGGGCCGGCCGCCGCGGCAGACCACGGCGCCGATGTCCGCGTCGGACGCGGACGCGGCCCACAGCGCGGCCGCGGCCCCGGTGCTCGCCCCGAAGTACCCGATGGGGAGGGACGCGTGCAGGCGCAGCCAGGCGGTGGCGCCGGCAAGGCGTGCGGCCAGGGTCCCGATGTCGAAGACGTTGGCCCGGTCCGCCTCCTCGGCGGGTGTCAACAGGTCGAAGAGCAGTGTGCCCAGGCCCGCCCGGTTCAGGTCCGCCGCGACCGCCCGGTTGCGCGGGCTCCGGCGGCTGCTGCCGGAGCCGTGGGCGAACATCACGACCGCCCGGGCGTCGCCGGGCAGGGCCAGGTCACCGGCCAGGGTCGGGCCGCCGGCGTCCACCTCGACGGCGACCGTCCGCGGGGCCGGCCCGGGCGGGGAGCCGGCCGCCGCCCGCGCCAGCAGGGAGACGACCTCGTCGTCGGGCGTCTGGGAGAAGTCCCGGTACCACTCGCCGACGGCCCGGAAGGCGCGCGGCGTGGACAGGCACACCACTTCGTCGGCCTCGGCGCGCAGCCGGGCGACCGCGTCGGGCGGCGCCACCGGGACGGCCAGCACCACACGGGCCGCGCCCTGGGCCCGTACGACCTGGCAGGCGGCGGCGGCCGTGGAGCCGGTGGCGATCCCGTCGTCCACGACGATCGCCGTCCGGCCGCCGAGCGGGACCCGCGTGCGGTCGCCGCGGAACCGGCGGGCCTGCCGGGCCAGCTCCGCCTCCTCGGCGTGCTGGACGGCCGCCAGGTCCTGCGGCGTGACACGGCTGATGCGGACGATGTCCTCGCTGATGACCCGAACGCCGCCCTCCCCGATCGCGCCGAACCCGAGCTCACGGTGGTGGGGGACGCCGAGTTTGCGGACCACGATCACGTCGAGCGGGGCGCCGAGGGCCCGCGCCACGGGGAAGGCCACCGGGACGCCGCCGCGGGGCAGGCCCAGTACGACCGGACGTTCGCCCTCCAGATGGCGGACGGCTTCGGCGAGTCGTTCTCCGGCGTCCGCGCGGTCGGTGAAGAACACGGGAGTTCACCCCCAACCCGAGGGGAGACGGAAGTGCGGGCACCCGCTTCCGACGCAACCCCACGCGGGGCCGTCCCGCAACTCGGGGGAGTCGGCGGGCCAGGGGCTTGGTACGTCGAAGAGGACCGACCGCTTCCGGTGAAGGGCTCGCCGTGCCGCCGCTTTCGGCCGATCTGCGGCCGGGCGCAGGCGTGTTCGGCCCGCGGACCGCCCTCCTCGGCGGCCCGGCCGACCGCTGCGACCTGCACGGAAGCCCTCCACGGAGGGAGGGCTTCGGGTGATGGAGAATATGTGCCCCCGGCAGGACTCGAACCTGCGGCCAAGTGCTTAGAAGGCACCTGCTCTATCCACTGAGCTACGGGGGCCGGAAGGTGACCCTGGTGGGCCTGGAGCCCCTGGTGGGGGTGGGACTTCGGTCCGTGCCGGGTCAAGGATAGGGCTCCGGTTGCCTTGTCCCGGTTGCTTCACCCGCGTGCCACGATGTGGAGGTTCGGTGAAGCGGTCCCGATAATCGCAGGCAGGTGCGATTCGCGCATCGCTTTTGCGCCGCGCCGCCGTGGGTGTTGTGCACTCGTTATGCCTGCGCCACGCCTGCGCCCCACTCGTCCGCCGTGCCCGGAATATCCCGTCCGAGTCGCCGTCGGCGCGCAGAGGGCGTATAAGCTTCAAAAATGGTCCTAAATTGGGCATTCTTCGCATGTGGTGACCTTGGATGTTCGGCCTCAGCTGCTCGAAGCCCTGTCCGCCCTGCGCGACCGGGTCGCGTCCGTACGTCTGCCGTTGCCCCTGCCCGGCGCCCCGCGGGCCCGTCAGACCAGATCCGAGCTGCTCGCGCAGCTCGACGACTACCTCGTACCGCGCCTGAAGGCGCCCGAGGCGCCCCTGCTCGCCGTGGTCGGCGGGTCCACCGGGGCCGGTAAGTCCACCCTCGTCAACTCCCTCGTCGGACGCCAGGTCAGCGAAGCCGGCGTGCTGCGCCCGACCACCCGCACACCCGTGCTGGTCTGCCACCCCGACGACCACCACTGGTTCGCCGGAATGCGCGTGCTGCCGGATCTGATGCGGGTGTGGGTGCCGCACGAGGACGACGACACGCCCCCCAGGCCCTCCTCGCGCCGCCGGGGCCGCAGCCACACCGGCGCCCAGGGCGGCCACGAGACCCGCGAGATGCGGATCGAGACCGTCACCAGCCTGCCGCGCGGACTCGCCATCCTCGACGCCCCCGACATCGACTCCCTCGTGGTCGAGAACCGGACACTCGCCGCCGAACTCATCTGCGCCGCCGACGTCTGGGTGATGGTCACCACCGCCTCGCGGTACGCCGACGCCGTCCCCTGGCACCTCCTGCGCACCGCCAAGCAGTACAAGGCCACCCTCATCACCGTCCTGGACCGGGTGCCGCACCAGGTGCTCGCCGAGGTCTCCCGCCAGTACGGGGCCCTGCTCACCAAGGCCGGACTGGGCGAGGTACCGCGCTTCACCGTCCCCGAACTCCCCGAGTCCACCGGCGGCGGCGGCCTGCTGCCCGCCAGTGCCGTCGCCCCGCTGTTCGCCTGGCTCGCCCACCACGCCCAGGACCCGGCCGCCCGCCAGTACGCCGTCGGGCGCACCGCCCTCGGGGCGCTGGACTCGCTCGGGCGCCGGATGCCCGAACTCGCCTCCGCCGTCGCCGCCCAGCACGCCGCCGCCGTACGACTCACCTCGGCCGTCGAGGACGCCTACCGGCGCGAGGGCAAGAGGGTGCGGGGCCGGCTCGACCGCGGTGCCGTGCTGGCCGGGGACGCGCTCACCCGGTGGCGCGGCTACCCCCTCGACACCAGCGCCGACGAACTGCTGGACTCGCTCGCCGAGTCCCTGGCCGCACTGCTCCAGTGCGCGGTCGCCGCAGCGGACGAGCGGATCGCCGAAGCCTGGCGGCGCGAACCGGCCTCCGGGGCGCTGGTGCTGCCCGCGCCCGACAGGGAGGCGGGGGAACGCATCGGCGTGGCGGTACGCCGCTGGCGGCGCGTGCTGGAGGAACTCGCCGAGGAGGAGGTCTCCCGGCTCGACAAACAGCCGGTGCCCGACGCCGACGGCGTCGCGGCCCTGCTCGCCGCCACCCTGCTCGGCGGCAAACGAGCCCGGCCCGCCGGGGAGAAGCTCGCCGAGCGGATCGGCGCCCAGGCCGCCCTGCGGCTGCGCGACAGGGGCGGAGAACTCGTCGGCGACCACCTCGACGAGGTGCTCCGCGGCGAACGCGACCGCCGTCTCGCCCCGTTGGAAGCACTCGAAGTGACCCCGGAACCCCAGGCCGAACTGATCGCCGCGCTGTCCGTACTGCAGAAGGAGAGGTGACGCCGTGACCGCCCTGACCGACCGCACCGACGACCGCTGGGACGACGGGCTCATCGCGCGCTCCCGTCCCCGCCCCGCCGAAGCGGACGAGGAGGGCGCCGCGGACACGGGCGACGAGGGCGACGAGGCGCTCGTACGGGCCGTCTCGGGCACCGGCAGCGACGGCGGCAAGGTGTCCGCGCCCCCGCTCAGCCCCGAGGCGCAGGCCCTGCGTCAGCGCCTGGACGCGCTGCGCCAGCTGGTCGCGCTCTCCCGGACCCGGCTCGACGGCAAGACCCTCGCCGAGGCCGGACGGGTGCTCGACGAGGCCGCCGCCCGCCGCGGGCTCTCGCCCCAGCACACGGTCGTCGCGATCGCCGGGGCGACCGGGAGCGGCAAGTCCACGCTCTTCAACTCACTCGCCGGAGTGCAGATCTCCGAGACCGGTCTGCGCCGCCCGACCACTGCCGCGCCCATCGCGTGCAGCTGGTCCGACGGGGCCGCCGGGCTGCTGGACCGGCTGGAGATCCCGGGACGGCTGCGCCGCCGGCCCCGGGAGACCTCCGAGGCCGAGACACTGCGCGGGATCGTCCTGGTGGACCTGCCGGACCTTGACTCCGCGCTCGGCGCGCACCGCGACCACGTGGACCGGGTACTGGCGCTCGTCGACGCGGTGGTGTGGGTCGTGGACCCGGAGAAGTACGCCGACGCGGTGCTGCACGAGCGCTATCTGCGGCCGTTGGCCGGGCACGCCGAAGTGACCTTCGTCGTGCTCAACCAGGTGGACCGGCTCCCCGGCGAGGCCGCCGACCTCGTCCTGGACGACCTGCGCCGGCTGCTCGACGAGGACGGCATCGCACTCGGCGAGCACGGCGAACCCGGCGCCACGGTCCTCGCACTGTCCGCGCTGACCGGCGACGGCGTCGGGGAGCTGCGCGAACTCCTCGGGCAGTTCGCGCAGGAGAAGGGCGCCGCGACCCGGCGGATCTCGGCGGACGTGGACCGCGCGGCGGTGCGGCTGCAACCGCTCTACGTCGCCGACGGGCACCCCGGACCCGAGATCGGGGAGGCGGCGCGCGCCGAGTTCGAGGACCGGCTCGCCGAGGCGGTCGGGGCCTGCGCGGCCGGACTCGCCGCCGAACGGGCCTGGCGGCGCAACGCGGGCAAGGCGTGCGGCACCCCGTGGCTGCGGCTGTGGCGCTGGTACGAGAACCGGCGCGCGCCGCACACCCTGGCGGGCCTGGCCGCCCTCGCAGCCATCGGCGGACGGGGCCAGACGGCCGCGCAGCCACCGGTCGAGGAGGAGGTGACCGCGCGTCAGCGGGTGGAGCAGGCCGTACGGGCGGTCGCCGACGAAGCGGTGACGGGCCTGCCCGAACCCTGGGCGCAGGCCGTCAGGGAGACGGCGGTGCGCGGCGCCGACCGGCTTCCGGAGGCGCTGGACGAGATCGCGGTGACCCTCGGGCCCGCCGCCACGCCGCCGAACGTCAAACCGCCGCGGCCCGCGTGGTGGCCGGTGGCGGTCCTGGCACAGGCGGCCATGACGCTGCTGCAGATCTTCGGCGGACTGTGGCTCGTCGGGCAGATCGTCGGCGTCCTGGAACCGGAGCTGATGCCGCCGGTGCTGCTGATGGTGGCCGGCATCGTCGGCGGGCCGCTCGTGGAATGGGCCTGCTCGATCGCGGCCCGCGGTCCGGCACGGCGGTACGGGCAGGACGCGGAGCGCAGGCTGCGGCAGGCGGCGGCCGGGTGTGGGCGGGCCCGGGTGCTGGAGCCGGTGGCGGCGGAGCTGCTGCGCTACCGGGAGGTGCGCGAGCAGTACGCCACGGTTGCCGCAGGGGGGAGCCGGTTGTCCACAACCCGCCAGTAGTCCACAGGCCGGAGCGGGGACCCTGCCGCCGGCCGCAGCATGGGCCGTAGCCCGTACGGATGGTCCGCGCGGGCCACGACGACGGGGGAGGGCGACCGGGATGTACGACACCCAGGTGACGCTGGTGGGCCATGTGGCGACGCAGGTCGACTACAAGGAGACGGCGCACGGGCCGTCGGCACGGTTCCGTTTCGCGGTGACACCGCGGTACTTCGACCGGCGCAAGGACGCCTGGACGGATGGGGCCACCAGCTTCTACACGGTGTGGGCGCGGCGCACCCTCGCGGTGAACCTCGCCGGTTCCGTCTCCGTGGGCGAACCGCTCGTGGTGCACGGGCGGCTGCGCGTGCGGGAGGATCCGCCCGACGGGGAGGGCACCCGGTGGTTCGGCGCGGAGATCGACGCGACCGCCGTCGGGCACGACCTGAACCGCGGCACGGCGGCCTTCAGGCGAGTGGCGAGAACCGATCATCCGCTGATGGACACTCAGAAGGCGCTGGTGGGGTGAGTGTTCGAGGCGGTTAGGATTCCCCGGTACTCACGGGCACCTGGGTCTTTGGCCCGAAGGGGAAGACTGTGTCGATTGCCGTTCCCGCATCCTCCGTTCCTGCTCCCGCTCCTGCTGTTCCCACATCCGCCATCCCTGCCGTTTCCGCACCTGCTCCCGCCCCCGCCGAACCCGGCCCGGCGGTCCGGGGCTCCGTGCGCCGGCCGCTCGCGGCCGTCCTGCTGGCCGCGGCCCTCGCCGCCGCGCCCGGAGCCCGGGCCTTCGCCGACTCCGGCCCGGTGGCGCCCCGAGCCCCGGAGGGCGCGAGCGCCGTGCTGGACGGTCTCAAGACGTACGGGGAGGCGGTCCTCCACGCCGGCGACGGATCGGTGCGGCACATCCCCGCCGGCCTGTACGAAATGCGGGTCGACGGCGGCGGGATGCTCCAGACCTACGGGGTCGGGGTCGACGGCAACGCCCAGCCGCAGGCCCGGTACACCGAGAGCGGCTGGAGCGGCAGCGCGCTGGCGGGCAACGGGCAGGCCGGCCGGATCCGCTGGGTGCTGGAGCACTCCTACCCCCAGCTGAACGACCTGGCCGGGCTCGCCGAGGCGGCCGGGGCCGCGTCGCTCACCGCGGAGAGCGCGGCGGCCGGGACCCAGGTGGCGATCTGGCGGCTCGCCGACGGGGCGCGGGTCGAGGCAGCGGACCCCTCCGCCGAGAAGCTCGCCGACTACCTCCAGCGGGCGGCCGGACAGAGACCGGAGCCGCCCGCCTCGCTGGCGCTCGACCCCGGCGACGTCTCGGGGCCGGTTGGCACGCGGCTCGGCCCGGTGACCGTGCGTACCGGCGCGCGCAGCGTTTCGGTCATCCCGGACGCGGCGGCAGCGGCCATGGGCGTGCGCGTGCTGGATGCCGACGGGCAGCCGCTGACCTCGGCGGTCAACGGGAGCCGGATCTACTTCGAGGTGCCCGTGGGCACCCCCGACGGGACGGCCTCGGTGACCGTCCAGGGCGCCACCAGGGTGCCGGTCGGTCGGGTCTTCACCAGTGGCGTCCCCGCCCAGACGCAGATCGTGGCCGGCTCCAGCGAGTCCGTGGCGACCGCCACGGCGTGGGCCGCCTGGCAGCTGGCCCCGGCGTCCGGGGCCGGCGCGGACCCGGCCCCCGCCCCGGCCCCGGGCAGTGGCGCGGAGGCGGTCGTGCTGGGCGCGCAGTCCGGGCCGCTCCCCGTCACCTCGCCGGACGAGGAACGGCTGGCGACCAGCGGCAGCTCGGCCGCCACGCCGGTCATCGCCTCCCTGGCGGTGGGCCTGGTCGTACTGGGCGGCCTGGTCGTCCTGCTGCTGCGCAAGCGCCCGCTCGACGAGGAGGAGTAGGACGAGGAGCAGCGGTGGAGGCAAGGCCGGCCCGCGGAGCGCCGGGCCGGTTGCGATGCGGGATCCGGGGTAGAGGCAGGAAATGGTTGATCAAGAACTGACCTGGACCGGCGCCTTCGCGCGGTGGGACCGCCGGCTGTTCGACGCCGTGGCCCGCAGGCACTGGCCCGGCGCCGACCGGGTGCTGCCGCGTCTGGGGCGGGCCGCGAACCACGGCGTTCTGTGGGGCGGGGCCGCCGCGGCCATCGCCGTCCTCGGGCCGACCGGCGCGCGCAAGGCGGCCCTGCGCGGGGCCGCCTCGCTGGCCCTGGCCTCCGCGACCATCAACACCATCGGCAAGTGGTCCGTACGCCGCCCCCGGCCGTTGCTGGAGGGGGTGCCCGCGGTGCGGCAGCTGGCCGTGCAGCCGCACACCACCTCCTTCCCGTCCGGGCACTCGGCGTCCGCCTTCGCCTTCACCGCCGGCCTGGCGCTGGAGGCCCCCGCCCTGGGCGCCGCACTCGCCCCGGTCGCCGCGTCGGTGGCGTTCTCCCGGGTCTACACCGGCGTGCATTACCCCTCCGACGTCGTCGCGGGCGCGGCGCTGGGCGTCGCCGCCGCGTTCGTCGTACGCCGGCTCGCGCGGGACGTGAAGGAGGCCCGGGCCGTGCCGGGCGACGAGCCGAGGGCCGTCGGTGTCCCCGCGCTGCCGGACGGGGACGGGCTGACGGTGGTGGTCAACACCGCCTCGGGCACGGCCGCCGAGGTGCGCGAGGTACTGCGCACCCGCCTCCCCAAGGCCGAGGTCGTCGCATGCGAGGGCGCGGAGCTGCTTCCCGCACTGGCGGAGGCGGCCTCGCGCGCCGCCGTCCTCGGCGTGTGCGGCGGCGACGGCACGGTCAACGCGGCCGCCGGCGCCGCCCTGCGGGCCGGGGTGCCCCTGGCCGTGTTCCCCGGCGGCACGCTCAACCACTTCTCGCTCGACCTCGGTCTCGTCGGACCGGAGAGCACCTGCGAGGCCCTGGAACACGGGGAGGCCGTCCACGTCGGCGTGGGCCGCTTCTCCCCGGGGCCCGGCCCCGACGGCGAGCCCGGCTACTTCCTGAACAACTTCAGCATCGGCGCCTACCCGGAGCTGCTGCGCCACCGGCTGCGCTGGGGCCCGCGCATCGGCGGCGGCCCGGCCGCGCTGCTGGCCGCCTGGAAGGTCCTGCGTGCCGAGCGGCCCGTGCGGCTGCGCCTGGCCGGGCGGCCCCGGAGCGTCTGGCTGCTCTTCGCCGGCAACGGCACCTACCACGGCACCGGCCCCACCCCCGGCCGCCGCGACAGCGTCGGCGAGGGCCTGCTCGACCTGCGGGTCGTCCACGGGGGCGGCCGGCCCGGGCCCCGGCTGCTGGCCGCCGCCTTCGCCGGCCCGCTGAGCCGTTCCCCGGTCCACGCGGCCACTCACCTGCGGAGCCTGCGCGTCGGGGCGGTCCCCGAGGGCACCCCGCTCGCCTACGACGGTGAATACGCCAAGGCGCCGGGCGAGCTGGTCCTCGACACCCTCCCCGGCGCCCTCACGGTCTACCGCCCCCTCTGACCTCCGGCCCGCCGTCGGGATCCGCCGCTCAGGCGGTCTCCCGGCGCCCGGGCGCCTTCCGGGTCCCGACCCCGACGGCGACGAGCGCCAGCCCCGCGGCGACGACGCCGAGGTAGGCGGCGGGCGGAAGGCCGGCGACCCGGTGCAGCCAGCCCCATTCCGTGCCGAAGAAGGTCTGCGAGGCGAAGCCGACGAGCCCCTGGGCCCCGACGACGTAGCCGATGTTCTCGACGGTGTATCCGATGGTTGTTCGCACGGATCAACCCTCCCGCGGCGGTGCCGCGGGATCGTCCTCCGCAGGGCCGAGAACGCGGTAGGCCGAAGGATGCAGCCGCCGCGGGGGACGCCGCGGGCCCGGGGCCCGGACCATACGGGTTTCCCCCGGGGTATGGACGCCTGGCAGTATGGGGTGTATCTGCCCACCATCGATCTGCCGGACGGTTTCTCTTGGCTGAGTACATCTACACCATGCGCAAGACGCGCAAGGCGCACGGTGACAAGGTGATCCTCGACGACGTCTTCCTGAACTTCCTGCCGGGGGCCAAGATCGGTGTGGTCGGCCCGAACGGTGCCGGTAAGTCCACCGTTCTGAAGATCATGGCGGGCATCGAGCAGCCGTCCAACGGTGACGCCTTCCTCGCACCCGGCTACACCGTCGGCATCCTCATGCAGGAGCCGAAGCTCGACGAGTCCAAGACGGTCCTGGAGAACGTCGAGGACGGTGTCGGCCCGATCAAGCAGAAGCTCAACCGGTTCAACGCGATCGCCGAGGAGATGGCGACGAACTACACCGACGAGCTCATGGAGGAGATGGGCAAGCTTCAGGACGACCTGGACCACGCCAACGCGTGGGACCTCGACGCCCAGCTGGAGCAGGCCATGGACGCCCTGGGCTGCCCGCCCGGCGACTGGCCGGTCACCAACCTCTCCGGTGGCGAGAAGCGCCGCGTGGCCCTCTGCAAGCTGCTGCTGGAGGCCCCCGACCTGCTGCTCCTCGACGAGCCCACCAACCACCTCGACGCCGAGTCCGTGAACTGGCTGGAGCAGCACCTGGCCCAGTACAAGGGCGCCGTCGTGGCCGTCACCCACGACCGCTACTTCCTCGACAACGTCGCCGAGTGGATCCTTGAGCTCGACCGCGGCCGCGCGCACCCCTACGAGGGCAACTACTCCACCTACCTGGAGAAGAAGGCCGAGCGCCTCAAGGTCGAGGGCAAGAAGGACGAGAAGCGCGCCAAGCGCCTCAAGGAAGAGCTGGAGTGGGTCCGCTCCAACGCCAAGGGCCGCCAGGCCAAGTCCAAGGCCCGTCTCGCCCGCTACGAGGAGATGGCGGCCGAGGCCGACAAGATGCGCAAGCTCGACTTCGAGGAGATCCAGATCCCGCCGGGCCCGCGCCTGGGCTCGATCGTGGTCGAGGTCAGCAACCTCTCGAAGGCCTTCGGTGACAAGGTCCTCATCGACGACCTGTCCTTCACGCTGCCGCGCAACGGCATCGTCGGCATCATCGGCCCGAACGGCGCGGGCAAGACCACGCTCTTCAAGATGATCCAGGGCCTGGAGAAGCCGGACTCGGGCGAGATCAAGGTCGGCGAGACCGTCAAGATCAGCTACGTGGACCAGGGCCGCGCCAACATCGACCCGAAGAAGACCCTCTGGGCGGTCGTGTCGGACGAGCTGGACTACATCAACGTCGGCCAGGTCGAGATGCCGTCCCGCGCGTACGTCAGCGCCTTCGGCTTCAAGGGCCCGGACCAGCAGAAGCCGGCCGGTGTGCTCTCCGGCGGTGAGCGCAACCGCCTGAACCTCGCGCTCACCCTCAAGCAGGGCGGCAACCTGCTGCTCCTCGACGAGCCCACCAACGACCTCGACGTCGAGACCCTGTCCTCGCTGGAGAACGCGCTGCTGGAGTTCCCCGGCGCGGCCGTGGTCGTCTCCCACGACCGCTGGTTCCTCGACCGGGTCGCCACGCACATCCTGGCGTACGAGGGCGACTCGAAGTGGTTCTGGTTCGAGGGCAACTTCGAGTCCTACGAGAAGAACAAGGTCGAGCGGCTCGGCCCGGACGCCACCCGTCCGCACCGTGCCACCTACAAGAAGCTCACCCGAGGCTGAGGGCTGAGGTCACGGCCATGGCCAGACACCAATACCGCTGCCCCCTGCGCTGGGCGGACATGGACGCCTTCGGGCACGTCAACAACGTCGTCTTCCTCCGCTACCTGGAGGAGGCGCGGATCGACTTCATGTTCCGCCTCGCGCCGGGGGAGGGCAGCGAGTCCTTCACGGGCGGATCCGTCGTCGCCCGCCACGAGATCGACTACAAGCTGCCCCTCGTGCACCGTCACGAGCCCGTCCTCATCGAATCCTGGGTGACCCGGATAGGCGCGGCCTCCCTGACCATCCGCTACGAGGTCAAGGACGAGGCGACCGAGGACCGGCCCGAGACCGTCTACGTGCGTGCGGAGACCGTGGTCGTGCCCTACAACCTCGCCGCGGGCCGGCCGCGCCGCATCACGGCCGAGGAGAGGCACTTCCTGGAGGAGTACCTCGACGAGCCGCGTTCCGAGGCCATCGCGGCATGAACGAGCAGCTGCGCTTCGCCGATCCCGGGGAGGCGGCGGACCTCGCCGCCTTCCTGGGCCGGCTGGTGCACTACGACCGCGCCGCCGCCGTCCGCCTCCAGGGGACACCTCTCGCGCCGCAGGCCGCGGGCGGGGGCGGCGGCGCGCTCGGCGTGTTCGGACGCCCGCCCTCCTTCGAGGTCCTGGCCATTCGCACCGTGCGGCTGGCCGTCCCCGTGGCGGCGCCGCTGGACGTGACCGTGTCCGCCGGGGAGCTCCTGGAATCCGTGGACGAGGCCGCGGCCGGAGCCACCGTGCCCGGGCCGGTCACCGGCCCGCCCTGGACCGGGGTCCTCCCGCCCCGCGGCGGCTGGCGGCAGTTGCCGGGGCTGCCCGGCACCGAGGCGATCGTCCAGGCCGTGGCGGCCTCCGTGACCGAGTTCCGGGCCCGTGACGAGGCCCTGCCCGCCCAGCACCGGACCCGGTCCGAGCGCGACCGCATCGGCCGCGAGATCTGGTCCCGCACCCTGGGCGACACCGAGCTCCCGCTGCGCGTCGCGCACGCCGCGCAGTCCCTGGGCTTCCTGCGGCCGGTACGCGCCGCGGTGTCCGCTTCGGCGTCCGCGTCCGCCGGGTCCGCGTCCGCAGCGTCCGATCCCGTGGCGCTGCTCGCCTCCGGGAGCTGGCTGCGCCTGCGCACGCCGTACGGCTCGGTCGCCACCCGCCGTCCCGGCGCCACCGGCGGCCTCGGCGCCTTCCGGGTCAGCCCCCGCTGAGCCCGCCGCAGGGCCCGCCCCCGACGGGGCCCGGGCCTGCGGTCGGCGTCCCGACCGGCCCGCCGCGCCGGTCCGCCGGACCATCCCTAGCCCGCCGTGTTGATCATCGACGCGGCGGCGTACGTGAGGTACTTCCACAGCTGCGCCTCGTGCTCCGGCGCCAGGCCCAGCTCGTCCAGCGCCACCCGCATGTGCTTCAGCCATGCGTCGTGAGCCGCCGAGTCCACCGTGAACGGTGCGTGCCGCATCCGCAGGCGCGGGTGCCCGCGGTGTCGGCTGTAGGTGGTCGGACCGCCCCAGTACTGCATCAGGAACAGCGCGAACCGCTCCTCGGCCGGACCGAGGTCCTCCTCGGGGTACATCGGGCGCAGTAGCGGGTCCTCCGCCACTCCTTGGTAGAAGCGCCGCACGAGGCGGCGGAAGGTGTCCTCGCCACCCACCTGCTCGTAGAAGGTCTGCTCCTGAAGGCCGCCCCGCGGAATCTCATTCACCCGACCATCGTCTCAGACGCCCGGCACCGCCCGGAGGCCCTTCGCGCTCGCACCCGGCGGCCGGGCGCAGGACAGTGGAGGCATGGGCGCACACACCACACGCACGGGGACGCGTGACCTGCGCGAGACGGCGCACGCCGCCCAGGTGCGGGAGCTGACCGCGGCCGGCGTGCTGGAGGACTCGCGCTGGCGGGCCGCGTTCGCGGCCGTGCCCCGGCACGTCTTCGTCCCGTACTTCTGGTCCGACCGCGGCGCCGGCCAGGAACGGCTCTGGGCCGAGGACCCCGACCCGGAGATCCGGGCCCGATGGCTGCGCGGCGTCTACGCCGACACCCCACTGGCCACCCGGCTGCGCGACGGCCGCCTGGTCTCCTCCAGCAGCCAGCCCTCGCTGATGGCGAAGATGCTGGCCGCGCTCGACGTGCGCGACGGCGACGACGTCCTGGAGATCGGCGCGGGCACCGGCTACAACGCGGCCCTGCTCTGCCACCGCCTCGGCGACGAGCACGTCACGACCGTGGACCTGGACGAGGAGATCACCGAGTCCGCCCGGGCGCACCTGGCCCGGCTCGGATACCACCCGGCCGTGGTGACCGGCGACGGCGCCCGCGGCTGCCCCGCCCGGGCCCCCTTCGACCGGATCCTGGTGACGTGCACGCTCCCGCTGGTTCCGCACGCCTGGCTCGGACAGTGCCGGCCGGGGGCGCGCATCCTCGCCCCGCTGTCGACCGGGCTGATCGCGCTCACGGTGCGGGACGCCGAATCCGCCGAGGGCCGCTTCCTGCACACCGCGGCCTACTTCGTCCCGCTGCGCGGGGCCACGGCCGTACCGCCGCCCGACCGGATGGCGATGGTCCGCGGCCTTCCCTACGAACTGGTGGAGAACGAGCGCTTCCAGTTCATGCTCGTGCTGACCGCCGGGGTGCTGACCCCCCGCGAAGCGCTGGACCTATGGCGCAGCGAGGGCCGTCCGGCCCGCGAACGCTTCGGGGTATCGGTCGGCCCGGAGGGCCAGTGGTCGTGGCTGGACGATCCCCAGGGGCCCTACGTATGGCCCCTGGGGGAGGCGTGATCAGCCGCGACGGATGGTGATGGTCGTCCAGGCGCCCACGTGGACCCGGTCGCCGTCGGCGAGCGGCACCGGGACGTAGGGCTGGATCGGGTCCTCGCCGCCGTTGATGGTGGTGCCGTTGGTGGAGTTCTGATCCACCACGGCCCAGCTCCGGTCGGGCTGCTGCACCAGCACTGCGTGCTGGTGGGACACGCCCGGGTCCTCCGGGGGCACCGACAGGTCGATGTCGGGGGACTCGCCCGTGGAGGCGCGGCGGCGGCCGATGGTGATCTGGCCGCCGGACAGCGGGAGGTGCTGCTCCGGTGAGTACGCGGGCAGGTTGAGCCCGGTCGCCTCGGGCCCGCTGCGCTGCATCATCGCCATGAAGTACGAGCGGTCCGGGCCGATCGTCGCGGTCCAGGACCCGCTCTGGGGCGGCAGGGGCTGGTACGACGGGCTCTGGGGCTGCTGCCGGTACTCCTGCTGGTACTCC
Source organism: Streptomyces sp. NPDC058880 (assembly GCF_042742535.1). NCBI lineage: Bacteria > Bacillati > Actinomycetota > Actinomycetes > Kitasatosporales > Streptomycetaceae > Streptomyces > Streptomyces sp. NPDC058880. The sequence continues at coordinate 26,929 of NZ_JBHYMC010000004.1, read as the reverse complement.
CGCTGGTGTTGGGGCGGGGGCTGCTGCTGGTACTGGGGCTGCGGGGCCTGCTGGTAAGCCGGCGGCGGCTCGTGCGCGGGCGGCTGCAGCAGCCAGTCGTCCTCGCGGTGCAGCGGCTCGGCTGGGCGGTTGACCCGGGACGGCCGCGAGCCCTGGTAGTCGAAGTGGTCCTGCGTGTACGGCCCCGGCACGGGCGGCGGAGGCGTGCCGCCGGGACGGGATCCCGCGGCACCCGCGCCGGGCGGCGGCCCCGTGTCCCCGGCCGGCGGCGGCGTGTACGAAGTCGCCGAACGGGTCAGGAAGTTGTACCGGCACTCCTCGCAGAACGGGGCCATGGCCTCGCGCGGGGTCCGGCACTGCGGGCAGAGCTCTGCCTGGGCGGTCGGCTCACCGGCGGTCGGGGGGAAGCCGTAGCCGTAGGAAGGCACCGCGGGGGGTCCCTCCGGGGTACCCATGCGGTGGCCGCAGACCTCGCACCAGTCGTCGGAGGCGGACTGGTGCCCGTTCGGGCAGGTCGGCATGGCGGCTCTTCCCCCTTCTTCTCCCTGCGTCATCGCGGGAGGCTCTCAGGACTTCTTCACTCGGACGGTCTGCGTCGAACGTGTTTCGAGAGTCATCTCGTCGGCGTCGGCGACCTTCGCTTTCAGCCGCACAGTACCTGCCACCGCGTCCACCACATCCACCACCTTCGACAGGAGCCGTGCTGTGTCGGCGTTGCCGGAGGCGCTCGCCAGTTGTACCGCCCGTCCGAGTTTGGCCGTGGCGCCGTCGACATCGCCCATTTTGCGGGCTTCGAGGCCCTGCTGGATAGCCTGCGCCAGCTCCGCCTGCCCGGTGTAGTGGGCGACCTGCGGGTTGATCGCGGTGGACGCGGCCAGGTCGTCCGTCCACACCGCGCGCACCAGACCCTGGGCCAGGACGGCCTCGGGCTCGCCGCCCGTCGCGGGCCGGACCAGTGTGACGCGGGAGGCGAGCATCTCCTGGCCGACAGCCGCACCGGGGACGCGCACGCACACGTGGTACTCGCGGGACTCGTCCCCCCACGATCCGGTCGGGTAGTCGCCCGCGCGCGGGCCCGTGTCGGTGCGCCGGTCGGTGAGGTCGTGGACGGACGGCGCGACCTGCTTGACGTACTGGATCTCCGCGCCGACCGGGGTCCACAGGCGCAAGGAGACGTCCGCGACCTCCTTGCCCATGACGTTCTCCATCATGCGCGTGAAGTCCTCGGTGAGGTGGGCCGGATCGGCCACGATGTCGGCGGAGCCGAGCAGCGCACTCGCGATGCCGGTGACCTCCTTCACCTCCCAGTCGGTGCCCACACCGCGGGCGTCACAGGTGAAACGGCCCGCACAGGCGTCGAGGGCGGCGCGCAGGACGGCCGGCTCCTCGTGCTCGTTGCGTCCGTCGGTGAGCAGGATGCCGTGGCGGATGGCGGCAGGGGAGCCGCGCAGCAGGCCGTCGGCCAGCCGCAGCCAGGTGCCGATGGCGGTGCCGCCGCCGGCGCTCAGGCCGCGCAAGGCCTCCTTGGCCCGGGCGCGGGTGGAGGCGTCGGCGACGGCGAGGCGGCCCTGGCCCGGGTAGACCTCTTTGGCCACGTGCGTGCCGGCGACCACCGCGAAGGCAGTGCCGTCGCGCAGGGTGTCGACGGCCGCCGCGGTGGCCTCGCGGGCGCCGCGCATCTTCTCCGCCGGGTACTCCATGGAACCGGAGCAGTCGACCATGATCACGACGGCTGCCGTGCCGTCGGCGGACGTGCCGCGGGTGACGCTCCCGCCGCCGGTGGCGGTGACGGTGACGATGGCGTGGACGTCCCGCCCGCCTTCGGGGAGGAACTCGTTCTGGTACACGTCCACGCTGAAGCGCGGTGCGCTCGGCTTGGCGAAGTTCGCCATCGGCTGGACTCCTAGAGGGCTCGGGCAGGCGGGTCAGACCTGCGGGCGCGCTTCCACTTCCGGTTCCCGTCCGGGCTGCGCGGCGAACGGCACGACGGCCACGGTGATGTTGTCGTGGCCGCCGCCGTCGAGGGCGTGGCCCACCAGCACCTGCGCGCCGTGCAGCGGGCGGACCGCGGCGTCGGCGGGCAGCACCTGCGCCATCTCGCGCGCGGACTCCGCGTAGTTCCACAGTCCGTCGGTGCAGACCACCACCACGCCGGGGTGGTCCGGCTTGAAGATCGCGGTGTGCGGTTCGAGTTCGTACGCGTCGGCGCCCAGCCAGCCGGTGATGGCGTGCGCGCGGACGTCCGCGTAGGCCTCGGCCTCGCCCATCAGGCCGGCGGCGACCATCTGGGCGGCCCACGAGTCGTCCTCGGTGAGGCGGCGGGGCAGCGCGGCACGGTCGTCGGGCACCCAGTAGGCGCGGCTGTCGCCCACCCAGCCGATGGTCAGCAGCCCGCCGCTGACGACGGCGCCGACCAGGGTGCAGGCGGGCGCGTTCTGCGCGCCGGGGACCTCCGGGGCCAGGGCGTTGACCGCCGCGGCGGCGGCCAGGATCGCCTCGTGCATCGCCTCCTGGGGGTGCGCACCGCGGGGGAGGGCCTCCAGCAGGGCCTCGTTGGCGGCGCCGGCCGCGGCGGCCGACGCGTCGTCGGGGCGGCTCGCGGAGGAGACCCCGTCGCACACGATGGCCACGGTGGCGGCCGAACCGTCGGGCAGGGCGGTCGCCGACACGGCGAACGAGTCCTCGTTGCGGTGGTGGCGCAGCCCCCGGTCACTGACGGCGGCGACGCTGCCCAGCTCCTCCTCGACGTGGTCGCGCTCCCGGGGCTGCGCGTGCCCGCAGTGCTCGCAGTACCCGTCGGTGTCGACGTGCCCGGCCCGGCAGGCCACGCAGGTCTTCCCACCGGGTGCGGCACCGGACGGGGGCGCGCTGTCGTAGGCGTTCTCGTACGGGTTCTCCGGGCCCGGGCCCCAGGGCGTCCCCGCGAGGGGCGCGCCGGGGTCGCCGCCGGGCCGGTCGTGCCGGGTCTCGGGGCCGCCCGCCGGGTCCTGCGCGGCCGCGGACTCGGCGCCGCTGCCGTACGGGCTGCCGGGCCCGGGGCCGGGGCCGGGGGTGGGTCCGGGGTACGAGGCTCCGGCCGGGCTCGGCCGGAGCTCCGGTTCCGGCTCCGGATCAGGCTGCGCCGGGGTCGCGGACCAGTCGGCAGGGTCCCCCACCAGGGTCGGCGCGGCCGCGGCCACGCTGCCCCAGCCGGGGGCGGGTCCGCCGCCGGGGGAGCCGTGCGAGCCGGCCGGGGCCACCACCGCGTACCCAGCCGCGGGCGCGGCCTGGGCCGGCGGCGCCGGTGGGATGGGGAGGGTCGGCTGGTCCGTGGACGCGGCCGCGGGAGCAGCAGTCAGGGCGTAGCCGCAGAGGCCGCAGAAACGGTCCCCCTCTTCCATGGGCTCCGCGCAGCTCGGGCAGCCCGACGGCCGATGCATCGACATCAATCACACCCACGTCCGGGGACGGAAACGGTTGGCCCGTTCCACCAGTTCGATCCTCTCCTCGCCACGCCGCGCCAGCCGTGCGAGGACGCGGTACGAGCGCTCCAGTCCGAAGCGCAGGCCCCGCTCGTCCAGTTGACTGCCGAGCAGCGAGGTCCGGCCGGGGTCGGCACCCCGGCTGCCCGACAGTACCCAGTCCAGGGCCGAGCCCAGAACCTCCGTCGCCAGCAACTCCTGCCGCTCCGGGTCCAGCCCGAACCGCCGCAGCGCCTCCACCTGGTCCGCGGCGGCCGAGAGATCCGCCAGCAGCGGCTCCTGCGGTGACCGGTCGCGCAGACGTGCGCGTACGGCCGCCACCCGCGCGGCGGTGTAGTGGATGGACGCCTCGGGTACGGATTCCAGCGTGTGCACGGCCCCGTCCCGGTCCCCGGCGGCCAGTTGGACCCGCGCCAGTCCGAAGGCCGCGCTGACGAAGCCCGGATCGGTGATCCAGACCAGGCGGTAGTACTCGGCGGCGTTGTCCAGCTGGCCCAGCACCTCCGCGCACAGCCCGAGGGCCAGCTTCGGCGCCGGCTCGCCCGGGAAGGCGTCGTAGACCGCGTCGAAGGACAGGGCCGCCGTCTCGTCGTCACCGGTGGCCAGCGAGGCGATGCCGCGGGCCCACACCACCCGCCAGTCGTCCGGGTGACGGGCCTCCAGCTCGGCCAGCGCCTCCCCGGCCGAGGCCGGATCGCCGAGCTCCAGGCGGGCGCGCAGCTCGCGCAGCCGCAACTCGGCGGAGTCGGTGGGCGCCGAGGCCAGCGCGCCCAACAGGTCGCCGGGCGCGGAGGCCGCCAGGCCGGTCAGGAAGCCGGCATTGGGGTCGGCGGCGTCCACCAGCGGTACCGGCAGTGCCAGCGCCGTGTCGCGGGCGTCGACGGCCGTGGCGGGCCGCACGGCTCCGGCGTGCGGCGTGGCCGCAGGCTCCGGTGCGGCCGCCGCCGCGGGAGCCCGCCGGGCCCGGGGCACGGCCGCCCCGGCCAGGTGCGTGGCGCTGTCCCCCAGCACGGCTTCCGCGGGGGCCGTCCCGGTCAGCGCCGGACCACCGGGCCCGGCGAACGGCCCCGAGGACGCGCCGGCCGATACGGCCCCGGAGGGCGCCGGAGACACGGCGGCACCCCCGGCCGCCGTGCCGAACGGGGCTGGGTGGGCCGCGGCCGGTGCCGCAGCTGCGGGCCCGCCCGGTGCCGGAGCCGCCGGCAGGGCGCGGCCCACGAGGCTGCGCAGGCCGGCGCCCCGGCGGGCGGCGGTCTCGCGGCCGCCCAGCCGGGAGACCATCGTGTCCGCCGTGTCCGTGCCGGCGAACAGCCGGGTGTCCGGCACCCGCAGTTCCGGGCCGAAGAGGGTGGACAGCTGCGGTCGCGGCTGCCCCGTCTGCAGGGCGACCACCTCCCGCAGGACGCCGGTCAGCTGGTCGGCCATCTCCTCTGCGGAGGCGAACCGCCGCCCCGGGTCAGGGTCGGTCGCCCGGACGAGCAGCCGGTAGAAGGACTCGTACCGCCGGAACACCTCGATGTGCTCCGGATCCGGCAGCGAGTCCGCGAACACGTTGGTGTAGCCCTGGAAGTCGAAGGTCAGGACGGCCAGCGTGCGCGCCACCGTGTACAGGTCGGAGGCGACCGACGGGCCCAACTCCGCCACCTCCGGCGCCTGGTAGCCCACCGTGCCGTATATGGCCGACTCATCGTCGTCCATCCGCCGCACCGCGCCCATGTCGATCAGCTTCAGCTGGTCCTGCTGCTGGATCGCGTTGTCGACCTTGAAGTCGCAGTAGAGCAGGTTCCTGCTGTGCAGGTGCCCCAGCGCCTCCAGCGCCTCGATGCCGTACGCGCAGGCCTGTTCCACCGGCAGTGGGTCGCGCCGCCCGTCGGGCCGGCGCCGCTCGTTCGCGATCTCCTTCAGCGACTTGCCGCCGACGTACTCCATGACGATGTACCCGTCCAGCGAACCGGTCCGCTGGTCCAGGTGCTCCACGAAGTTGTAGATCCGCACGATGTTGGAGTGCTCGATCTCCGCGAGGAAGCGGCGCTCCGAGATCGCCGCCTCCATCGCGTCCTGGTCGCCCGTGTCGAGCAGGCCCTTGAGGACCACCCACCGGTCCGCGACCGCCCGGTCCACCGCCAGGTACACCCAGCCGAGGCCGCCGTGCGCCAGACAGCCCGCCACCTCGTACTGGCCGCGCACCACATCACCGGCGCGCAGCTTGGGCACGAAGGAGTAGGGGTGCCCGCACTTGGTGCAGAAGCCCTCGGTCCGGCCCGGCCGGTCCCCGCGGGCCCGGCCCACCGGAGCGCCGCAGTCCGAACGCGAGCAGAACCGCTTGCGCTCGGGCACCTCCGGGTTCTCCAGGACCGCCGTCGAGGGGTCGGGCCGCGGCACCTCCGGAACGCTGACCAGACCGGCACCCAGCCGGCTGCGTCCCGAGGAGGCGGCCGAACCCGAACTGCGCACCGAGACCGAGCGGGTTGAAGCCTGCCCCGCCAGGGAACGCGACAGCCGCCCCGACACCGAACGGTGCGAGGAGGAGGATCGGGAGGACCGGGCCGAGGCCGAGGAGCGCGCCGAGCCGTGGGACCCCTGGGAGCCCTGCGACCCGTGGGAGCCCCGGGACCCGCCGGAGCCCAGGGAACCGCGCGCCGGGCTCGTCATTCCCGTCGGCGGTGACACCAGCTCCTCGGCGCCCGCCGCGACCGCGCCGACCGGGGCCAGGCCGCAGGTGTCGCAGTACAGCCCGCCGCCGCCCATGTCCTCGTACGTCCCCGGGCAGCCGGGGCGGACGCACGCCGTTCCGCTCAGGCTCATGCGTCCTCCGTCCCCGGCCCGCCGGGCCGCTCTTCTTCGTGCTGCTCCGGTCCCGGCCGCTGCCGCGGTGCCAGCGACTCCCCGGCCGCCTGTTGGTAGCGCAGGACGGCCTGTTCGGCGGCCCGCAGGTCGCAGGGCGCGCTCCACAGCATCCGCCGGGCCGTGTCGTACCTCTCGATCAGCAGGGGGTCCTCGGCCAGGCCGTGCCGGGCCACCTTCGCCCGGTACGCGTCCAGCCGCCCGCGCAGCTCGGCCCGTACGGCCAGCGGGGCCGTCACCGCGGTCAACGATTCGCGGGCCCTGCGCAGTTCCTCCTCGGCCCGCTCCTCCAGCGATTCCAACAGGGGCGAGAGCCGGTGCCAGCGCGCGTGGCGCCGGTGGTCGGCGGCCGCCGCGAGCTGCTCCTGGAGCACCGTCGGCGGGCCGCTGACCACGGGCACCTCGGAGGCGGCGATCTTCGCCAGCACCTCGCCGCGCGCCGTCCGCGCCTCCGCCAGGGTGCGGTCGGCCCGCGAGAGCACGTCACGCAGGCCGATCAGCCGCTGCTCGGCGTCCTGCCGGACGGCCAGCACCGCCTCCACCTCGCGGCGCACGTCCTCCAGGGCGAGCGCGGCCCGGTCGTAGCGCCCGGTGTCGGGGCGGCCGCCGCCGGGCGCGGAACTGCCTGCGGCGGACTGCCAGAAGGCCAGCGGATCGGCGATCACCTCGGCGCGCAGCTCCGTGAGCTCGGCGGTGATGTACTCCAGGTCGTCCCCCGAGGGGTGCTCGCCCGGGCGCACGCCCACCGAGTGGGCCAGCGAACGGGTGCGGTGCAGCTCGGCGGCGAGCAGGTCGATCCGGGCGGGCAGCGCCGACCACACGGCGTCGGCCGCGACCACGACGTCCAGCGAACGGGCGTAGAGGTCGTTCATCCGGGCCACGAGCTCGGCGAGTGAGAGCCGCTCCGCCAGCGCGGCGCCCTCGGTGGCCGCCCCGGCGATCAGGACCCCGGGCCCGCGCAGCCGCTCGGTCAGCTCGGTCAGGTCGTCGCGGTTGGGCCAGCGGCGCCGCTCGCGGATCTCCCGGGCGGCGGCCAGTGCCCCGCTGTAGGCGTCGAAGTACGTCCACAGGCGGGTGATGTCCGCTTCGGCGCAGGTCCAGCGCTCCTTGGTGAGCCCACTCAGCTCGGCGCCTTCCAGCAGCCGGCGCCCGGCGTGGTCCTGGAGGGCGAGCAGTGAGGTCTCGACGGCCTCGTGCTCGGCGCCCAGCCTGGTCAGGGCGCGGTCGACGCCGTCCCGGTCCATCACTGCAGACCCCACCTCCACCGACTGTGCCTCCGCTTCCGCCGCCTCCGTGTCCGCTCCTGTCCTTCCCTTCCTTCCCTCCGTGTCCGACCTCGTGCCCGGTCCCGTGCCCGAAATCGCCACCGGTCTCAGCCCTCCCGGTACTTGGGCGCGGGCGGCCCGGTCACGCCGGGCAGCACGGGTTGGAGGTGTTTGAGGTACGCCTTCATCCACGGGCTGTCATTGCCGCCCGCGCGGTAGTCCTCCAGCACCTTGTTGACCCGGCGGACCAGGTCGGGGGCGTCCTTGTTCATCGCGACCCCGTAGAACTCGCGGGTGAAGGGCGAGCCCACCAGCCGTACCGCCGGGTCCTGCGCCGCCTGACCGGCGGCCAGTGCGTTGTCCGTGATGATGCCGTCGACCTCGGCCAGCTGGAGCCGGACCAGGCAGTCGAGCTGGTTGGCCACGGTGACCGCCGCCGCGCCGAAGGACTGGGCCTTGAGCGCACTCTCGGCCGTGGAACCGGCCGCGACGCAGATCCGCTTGTCCTTCAGCGAGGGGTCGTATCCGGTGATCGGTGAACCCTTCGGTGCCAGTACCTGCTGCCCGGCCTCGAAGTAGGCCGTCGAGAAGGCGACGTCCTCCAGCCGCTCGCAGTTGATCGTCATGGTCCGCACGACGATGTCGACACGGCCCTCCTGGAGGGCGGGGATGCGCTGGCTCGTCGGGACGGCCCGGTAGATGACCGCGTTCTCGTCGCCCAGGATGTCCTTGGCGATGGCCTTGACCAGGTCGATGTCGAAGCCGTCGAGGCGGACGCCCTCTGCGGTCTGGTTGCGGTACCCCCAGCGGAAGCTGCTCTGGTCCACGCCTGCGACGAGCTTGCCCGCCTTCTTGATCCGGGCGATGGACGCTCCGTCCAGGTCGGACGGGCGCAGGCTGGCCTCGGGGTCCTGACAGGGGCCCGACAGGACCCAGGGGGCCGCCGGGGCGGGTCCGTGCGCGGGGGCACCGGACGTCGTGTCGGGCGTCGCGTGGGCCAGCGGCAGCAGGACCCCCGCGGCGGTCACGGCACAGGCGACGGCCATCGCGCTCACGCCGCCCCAGCCGCGCAGCCGGCGCGCGCCCCGCCGGACCACGGAGACCGAGCCCGGGGCGCGGGTGCGGACCTCGTGCTCCTCGTGCTTTCCTTGGCCCTCGGCGGCCCGCCTCGCCCGTATCCGCATCGCTCTCACCTGTACTCCGAAAGCCTGCGCCCGATACCGAGCAGGGCCGCTGTGGCGCCGATGACCGCCAGTACCGCCGAGCCGGTCACCAGGCCGGCCAGCGCGCCGAGCCCGTCCTGGGCGGCGCGGGTGAACTCCCGCTGCTCGTGGGCGACAGCCTGTTCCAGGGAGGCGTCCACCGTGTCGAAGGCGGCGCCGCTGCTCTCCTTGTGCTGCGCGTCCCCGACGACCTGGGGCAGCGCGGCTTCGTAGTCGCCCTTCAAGTCCGCCTCCCGGGCCGCCGTGTGCCGCCGCTTCCACTGCTCGACGCCGTCGACGGCCTGGCTCACGGGCGTCCGGCCGTCGTCGTCGGCCAGCCGCAGCGCGGTCGCGAGCCCCGCGTCCAGCTGCTTCATGTTGTTCGTGAAGTCCACGTCGTACTTGTCCGACTTCTTGTCGTCGGCCAGTACGGCGCCCCGCGCGATCAGGGTCAGGTTCTCACTCGCCCGTGCCTGGAGGGAGGCGATCCGCGCGTCGTTGAGCACCTTCATCGACTCCTGCCCGTCCGTGCGCGCCTCAGTCAGCGACGAACGCGCCACCGTGTGGCCGACGGACAGCCAGAGCAGCACCACCACGGAGGCGGCGGTCGCGGCCACCAGCCCGTGGTTGAAGACCCGGTTCGTGTGCCGGTAGTTGCGCCGTTGCGTCCAGGCCAGCGCGGCCACGGTCAGCAGACCGAGCGCCAGCGAACCCAGCGGCCAGGACCGGGCGTCGTCGTCGTCCGTGTACAGCCGGCGGGTCTCCGCCTCGTACAGCCGCTGGGCGGCGGGCAGCAGTTGGGTGGTCATCTGTTCGTTGGCGTAACGGAGGTACGCGCCACCCAGTGGCAGGCCCTGCCGGTTGGTGGCCCGGGCCTGCTCGATCAGGCCGGTGTAGCGCGGAAGCTGTTCACTCAACAGGGTGATCTGCTCGCGGGACTCCTCGCTGCCGCCGGTGTTGGCGGCAGCGCTCACGAGCAGGCGGGAGGCATTGGCGATGTCCTTCTCGTACCGCTGGCGGACCTCGCGCGGCTCCTGCGCGCCGAGGAGGAACCCGCTGGAGGAGGTGGTGTCGGCGTCGGCGAGCGAGCGGTAGATGCTGGCCGCGTCCGCGCTCAGCGGCTGGCTGCGGCCCACCACGTCGTCCGCGGCGGTGGCCCGGGCGGAGATCTCCCACACGCTCACCGCGCCGAACAGCATGATGAGGGCGGCCAGTACCGCGCCGATGATCCGCAGCCGGCCCGGCTCGGTGGTGGCCGCCTCGCGCACCCGCTGGACGCCCTCGGACCAGGCGGTGCGCCGCCCCGGCGGGCCGGCGGGCGGGGACGCCGGCGGTCCGGCGGGCGGCGCGGAGACACCACCCCCGGGCGCGGGCGTGCGTGAAGTGATCGCCACCGTGACCTCCCCCTCGGTCCTGTCGTCCCGCAGCCGGCGCAGGAGGGTCCCCCCGCGCAGCAGCAGTATGGCCGTAGTGCCGGTGGACCACAGCACCCGGTGCTGGATCCGGGGCGATCCGCCCCCGCGGGCGCCTTTCGTCACCCCCTCACCGTCAATACGCCCTTACGGCCGTAACAGTTCCAGACCGGGCGCCTTCCGGGGTGGGTTCAACCGAAATGGGCACGGAGTTTTCCGTGGGCCCGGGCCGGGGCCCCGATCGAGTCCAGGCCCAGTAGCCCGGCGCCCAGCACCGGGGGCGCCGTGACCACCGTGATCCGGGCGTGCGGGGCGCGTTCGGCGAGGCCGGCCGCGATCCGGTCGTCGAGTGCGGGGTGCCGGGCCGCGAGCACCCCGCCGCCGAGGACCACCGGCACCTCCTCGCCCAGCAGCCCCAGCCGGCCCAGCGCCACCGTGGCCATGGCCACGACCTCGTCCGCCTGGCGGTGCACCAGAGAGAGCGCCACCGGATCCCCGGCGGCGGCCACCTCGAACAGCACCGGGACCAGCGCGTGTCGCCGTACCGCAGGCACGTCCCCCAGGTGCATCGCCTCGATCAGCGAGGCCATCGAGCCGTGGCCGAGGCACGCGGGCAGCGCCCGGGCCAGCTCCGTCGCCGCGCCCCGGCCGTCCTCCGCCCGGGCCGCGAACCACAGGGCCTCCTCGGCCAGTCCGCCCCCGCCGCCCCAGTCGCCGGAGAGCCGCCCGACCGCGGGGAAGCGCGCGGTCCGCCGGTCCGGGGTCATCCCGACGCAGTTGATGCCCGCCCCGCACACCACCGCGACGCCCCGTGGTTCGGCGCCCGCGGGCAGGCCGGCGCGCAGCAGCGCGAAGGTGTCGTTGTGCACCGCGGTGGCACGCCCCCAGCCGCGGCGCCCGATCTCGTCCGCGAGCCGCCGCTCCTCCACCGGGAAGTCGGCGTTGGCCAGGCAGGCCGACACGTGCTCGGCGAGGGGCCCGGACCCGCCGCCGGGATTCCACCCCGCCGAGGCCAGCGCCTCGGCCAGGACGTCCACGGCGGCGGCCACCCCGGTGCGGGGCGGCTGGAAGCCCCCGGACTGCCCGGTGGCCAGCACGGATCCGTCGGCGCCGAGGAGCGCGACGTCCGTCTTGCTGTTGCCCGCGTCGATCGCGAGGACCGCGGGGAGGGTCAGGCCCACGGCAGGTGCTCCTTGTTGTGCGCCAGGAGCCGGTCGGTCAACCCTTCGGCCAGGTCGTACTGGCCGACCAGCGGGTGCGCGAGCAGCGCCTTGAAGACCCGCTCCCGGCCGCCGCGCAGCGCCGCGTCCAGCGCGAGGTCCTCGTAGGCCGTCACCTGCGAGATCAGCCCGGCGAACAGCGGGTCCAGGCGCGGCACCGGGAGCGGCACGGGGAGCGGCACGGGGCTGGAGCCGCCGGGGGCGCGGACGCGGGCCTGCACCTCGACGACGGCGTCGTCGGGCAGGAAGGGCAGGGTGCCGGCGTTGTACGTGTTGACCACCTGCACGTCCGCGCCGCCGCCTCCGAGCAGTGCGGCCGCCAGGTCCACGGCCGCCTCCGAGTAGAAGGCGCCGCCCCGTCGGGCCAGCAGCGCGGGCTTCTCGTCGAGTGCCGGGTCCGCGTACAGGGCGAGCAGTTCGCGCTCCATCGCGGCGACCTCCGCGGCCCGCGAGGGCCGGGTGCCCAGTTCCCGCACCACCTCGTCGTGGGAGTAGAAGTAGCGCAGGTAGTACGAGGGGACGACGCCGAGCCGGTCCAGCAGGGCCCGCGGCAGCCGCAGGTCCGACGCGACGGCCTCCCCGTGCTCCGCGAGCAGGTGGGGCAGCAGATCCTCGCCGTCCGGGCCGCCCCGGCGCACGCCCAGCTCCCAGGTGAGGTGGTTGAGGCCGACGTGGTCCAGGTGGACGTCGGACGGGGCCAGTTCGAGCAGGGCCGCGAACTTCCGCTGGAGGCCGATGGCGACGTTGCACAACCCGACGGCCTTGTGTCCGGCCCGCAGCAGGGCCCGGGTGACGATCCCGACCGGGTTGGTGAAGTCGATGATCCAGGCGTCGGGATTGGCCCGGCGCACCCGTTCGGCGATGTCGAGGACCACCGGGACGGTGCGCAGGGCCTTGGCCAGCCCGCCCGCTCCGGTGGTCTCCTGCCCGACGCAGCCGCACTCCAGGGGCCAGGTTTCGTCCCGGAGCCGGGCGGCCTGTCCGCCGACGCGCAGCTGCAGGAGGACGGCATCGGCCCCGGCGACGCCCGCGTCGAGGTCGGTGGTCGTGCTGACCAGGCCGGGGTGGTCCTGCCGGGCGAGGATCCGGCGGCCCAGGGCGCCGATCAGCTCCAGCCGCTCGGTGGCCGGGTCGATCAGCACCAGCTCCTCGACCGGCAGGGTGTCGCGCAGCCGCGCGAAGCCGTCGATCAGTTCGGGGGTGTAGGTGGAACCGCCGCCCACCACTGCGAGTTTCAACGTCGTCAGCCTTTCACTCCGGTCGGGTTGGTGCGGTGCGGTGCGGTGTGCCCCGTGCAGGATCCCGGTCCGCAACCGGGCGTTCGGGCGCCAGCGCGGACCGGCGGAGCGCGACCGCCGGGATCGCGGGCCCCGGCACCGGTCCGGCCGTGCGCGGCGGACAGCGCCCGCGCCCGCGGACCGCACGCGGCATGCGGGCGGCGGACGGCCGCGGGGGGCGTGGGTCCGGTGCCGGTCACGGCGGGGCTCGCTCTCTGCGGGAGGGAACTTCCGGTGGGGCTGGCGGGGGTGCAGGCGGAGCGTGGTGGGGGAGCGGGCGCAGGGGTGCGGGGTCAGCGCGAGGTGTCGAAGACCTCGTTCCGGGTGGCGGCCAGCGCGCTCTCCAGCGCGCCGCGCAGGACGGGCCGCTGGAGGACCTCGCCCGGGACCAGCCGGGGCCGGGAGGGGGCCAGTTCGGCGAGCTCGGCCTCCAGCAGCTCGCGCAGCGGTTCACCGCCCGCGCCGATCGCGGCCCCCGCCAGGACCACGACCTCCGGGTCCAGTACGGAGACCAGCGAGGCGAGACCCGTGGCCAGGGCGGTGGCGTACCGCTGGAGGAGGCGCAGATGCGCCCCCTCGGGCGCGGCGGCGGCCCGCGCGAGCAGTGCGACGGCGGCGGCGACCTCCGGGCTGTGCGGGCCGGCGTCCTGGCCATCCGGCGGGTGCGCGGCCGGGCCGGGCGCCGTCGCGACGCCCAGTTCCGCGGCGAGGCGGGGCAGCCCCGCCACACCGGCGAGCTCCTGGTAGCCGCCGGAGTTGGCCCGGGTGACCTGCCGGACCAGGGGGCGGCCCGGCACCGGGAGGAAGCCCACCTCGCCCGCGCCGCCGGTCCAGCCGCGGTGCAGCCTGCCGCCGAAGACCAGCGCGGCGCCGAGCCCTTCCTCGTTCCAGAGCAGGACGAAGTCCTCGTGCCCGCGGGCGGCGCCCAGGCGCTGCTCCGCGACGGCGGCGAGGTTGACGTCGTTCTCGTAGTCGACGGGTACCGGCAGGGCCGCGGCCAGGTCGTCGAGGAGGGTGGGGGAGTGCCAGCCGGGGAGGTGGCGGGCGTAGCGCAGCCGGCCGGTCCGCGGGTCGAAGGCGCCCGGTGTGCCGATGACCACGCGGTGCAGGTCGCGGGGGTTCAGCCCGGCGTTCCCGACGGCCCCGCCCAGCGCCTCGGTCACCTGCTCGACGGCGTTCGCGCCCTCCGCGTAGGGGACTTCGTGGGTCGCGATCACGGTCCCGGTCAGGTCCGCGACGGCGGCCAGGACGCGCCCCGGGGTGACGTCGATTCCGCCCACGTGGGCGGCCCGCGGGTTGATCGCGTAGAGCTGGGCGCTGGGGCCGGGGCGGCCTCCGTCGGTGCCGGTGGCCACGACGAGTCCGGCTGCCTCCAGGCGGGCCAGCAGCTGGGAGGCGGTGGGCTTGGACAGTCCGGTCAGCTGCCCGATGCGGGTCCGGGACAGCGGGCCGTGCGCCAGCAGGAGGTCGAGCGCGGCCCGGTCGTTCATGGCGCGCAACAGGCTGGGTGTTCCGGGCGTGGCGGCGGGCATGCGGGGGCTCTCCCTCAGCGGAGATATCTGTCAGGTAAGTTTCCTGTCACTGTTCCGGCCGTGTCAATGCCGCTGCCCCGCGGGCTGTGTCCGTACGGACACGCCCCGCGGGGCAGCGCGGGCGGAAGCGGACCGGGCCGCTACTTGGTGATCCGCGGGCCGGCCGGCGGCGGGATCGGGGCGGTGGCCAGGGACTGCGGGGAGATGGGGTTGGCCAGCGCGGACGGCGCGGCGACGGAGGCCGTCGGGTCCGCGGGGGCCCCTTCCTCCTCGTCCGCGGCCGGGGCGCCGCCGATGATCCGGATGCCCGCGGTGTCGAAGGCCTCCTTGATCCGCCAGCGCAGCTCCCGCTCCACCGCGAACTGCTTGCCCGGCATCGTCTTCGCGGACACCTTCACCGTCATGGAGGCGAGCAGCACCTCGTCCAGTCCGAGCACCTCCACCGGGCCCCACAGGCGCTCGTCCCAGGGGGACTCCTTCGCCATCGAGTCGGCGACCTGCTGGACCACCTCGCGGATCCGCGTCAGGTTCTCCGTGGGCTTGACCTGGACGGCCACGGACGCGGTCGCCCACCCCTGGCTGAGGTTGCCGATCCGCTTGATCTCGCCGTTGCGCACGTACCAGATCTCGCCGTTGTCGCCGCGGAGCTTGGTCACCCGCAGGCCGACCTCGATGACCTCGCCGGAGGCCACCCCGGCGTCGATCTTGTCGCCCACGCCGTACTGGTCCTCCATGATCATGAAGACGCCGGAGAGGAAGTCCGTCACCAGGTTGCGGGCGCCGAAACCGATCGCGACACCGGCCACACCGGCACTGGCCAGCAGCGGGGCCAGGTCGATCTTCAGGGCGGCCAGGACCATCAGCGCGGCCGTGCCCAGGATCAGGAAGGAGGCCACCGACCGCAGCACGGAGCCGATCGCCTCGGACCGCTGGCGCCGCCGCTCGGCGTTGACCAGCAGCCCGCCGAGGGCGGTGCCCTCGACCGCCTCGGCACTGCTGTTCATCCGGTTTATGAGCTTGGTCAGCGCCTTGCGGACCGCGGAGCGGATCACGGCCGCTATCACGACGATCAGCAGGATCCGCAGACCGATGCTCAGCCAGGTGGCCCAGTTCTGCTCGATGAAGCTCGCGGCCTCGGTGACGCTCTCCTGCGCCTCCTTGACCGAAGCGGGCGTGTCCGGGACATCGGCTGCCAGCGGCAGCAGAACGGCGGGCCAGGGCACGACAGGAACCTCCAGATGTGCGGTCTGCCCGTCCGGGGTGTCCCCCCGGACGAGGTCCGGGGGCGGTTGCGCGGGCAGACCAACCACACTAACGGGGCAACCCCGTCACCTCGGCGCCATGTTCGAGGGAGAGACAGGACTCACCCGGGGATGACTGACTGTGGTCGAAAACACCTCGGACCCGTTACGGGCGAGTGGTGGCGCTTCGACCAGCCGTAAGGAGAGACTGGAGAGCAGATCGTCCCGGCGCGAGCCACGCGCCGCCGACGTACAAGGAGGCAGTCCGTGCCGCACGTCCTGGTCCTCAACGCGTCGTACGAGCCCCTCGGCGTCGTACCGCTCCGCCGCGCGCTCGTCCTCGTCCTGGAGAACAAAGCGGTCTCCCTGGAGGAATCCGGCGCCTATCTGCACAGCGCGACAAGGGTCGTCCCCGCGCCCAGCGTGGTACGGCTCAAGCGCTTCGTGCGGGTCCCCTACCGGGGGCCCGTTCCACTCACCCGGCGCGCCCTGTTCGCGCGGGACGGCGGGCGCTGCATGTACTGCGGTGCCGTCGCCACCAGCGTCGACCACGTCATTCCGCGCAGCCGGGGCGGACAGCACGTCTGGGACAACGTCGTCGCGGCGTGCCGGCGCTGCAACCACGTCAAAGCCGACCGGCACCTGCTGGAACTGGGCTGGCGCCTGCGCCACCAGCCGGCCCCTCCCTCGGGCCTTGCCTGGCGCATCATCGGCACCGGGCACCGGGACCCCCGGTGGATGCCCTACCTCCAGCCGTACGGGGCCGACGACGCCCTGGAACGGATCGGGATCGGCGTGGCCGCCTCCTGACGGCCCCGCCCCGTCGAAGGCCGGCGCGGCGGGAACCGGCCCCGCCGGCCTTCGCGGCTCGGAGTTCGGGGCGGTGGCCCGGAAGCCGGGGCGCGCGCCCCGGCGCTGAGGTGCGTCCCGGCGCCGACGTGCGCCCCGCGGGTCCGGCGGAGTGCCGCCAGGGCTACGGGGTGACCGCGTAAGCCTCCGCCGACCAGAGCGAGCAGCCGTAGCGCGTCGCCCGGCGTTCGCACGTCACCCGCAGGAACCGGGTGCCCGGGGCGTCGAGTCGGAGCGACTCGTGCCCGCCCGCGGAGCCCGTGACGGCCACGGCCGGCCGCCAGGTCACCCCGTCCGCCGAGGTCTCCACCCGGTAGGCGGAGGGGTACGCGTCCTGCCACTGCAGCTCCAGCCGGCCGACGCGGGCCGGAGCAGGGAGCTCCGCCTGCCACCACGCGCCGTCCACCGGCGGTGACGACCAGCGGGTGCTCGGGGAGCCGTCGACGGCCGCCGACGCCGGGAAGGCTGCGGTCTCGTTCGCCGAGGAGCTCGCCCGCGCGGTGCGCAGCAGATCCGGTCCGCCGGTGCGCGGCACCGCCCGCACCGTCAGGGTGCGCGACTGCCCGTCGAAGGCGACCGGTACCTGGTAGGTCCCCGGCGGGGTGTTCGCGGCGACGGCCACCTCCAGCGGTATCGACGCCCGGCCGCCGCGCGGGACCACCGCGGTCTGCGGGACGCGGACCTCGATCCCGGCCGGCGGCTGGGCCGACAGCGGCCCGCGGAGCTCGCCCGGGCCCAGGGCGGACAGCTGAGCGGTGACCCGCTGCGGGGCGCCGCCGATCTCGGCGTCGGCCCGGCCGCCGTTCGCCAGCTCGAAGCCGGCCCGAGGGCCGTCGCCGAACCACGGGACCACCCGGTGCACCACGGGCGAGGCCCCGGACCAGGCCAGGCGCACCGCATCCGCGCGCAGGCCCGCCGTGTCGATCTGGGTCCAGCCCGAGGGGGCCGCATCGCCGACCTTGCGCCAGCCCTCACCCGGTACGTGGACCTCCACCGCAGCGCCCCGGGAGCCCGCCGGGAGCGGATCCGTCATCGCCGTCACCGCCGTCACCGGGCGGGCGGTCTCCAGCCGCACCGTCCAGGCCTGCGCCTCCGTGGTCACCGTGCCGGTCGTGCGGGCGACGCCGGTCCAGGCGTCCGCCTCCTCCGCCGCCTTCGCCAGGAAGGGGTCCAGGACGGCCTTGTCCACCTGGGCGGGTCCCGGTTCGGTCAGGGCCTCGCGCGCCTCGGCGAGGGCCCGGGAGGCCTGCCAGGCGGCCGCTCCGTCCCCGCGGGCCTGGGCCCCCAGGACGTCCACGGCCAGCTCGCCGGCCGTGCCGTAGCGCGAGAGGCGCTCCAGCCAGGGGCCGGCCTCGTCCGACAGGGCGGTGAGCCGGTCCGGGGCCTCGCGCAGCACCGTGAAGGCCTTGCGCAGCTCGGTCCCGGCTGCCGGATCGCCGGCGGCCCTGGCCTTCCAGAACTGCTCGACCAGGGGCTTCAGGTACGCCGACTCCTCCTGCTTGAGCCCGGAGGCGGTGGTGTTCCCGGCCAGCGCCGCCACCGCCTCGCGCTCCCGCGGGTCCGAGCCCGCGAGGTCGCGCACCGCGGCCTGCCAGGACTCGCCGGCCCGGTAGCCGCGCGGGTTCCAGGCGAAGTCCGCCGCCGTGAACAGCGGGATGCGCGACAGGATGGGCTGCTGCATCGCGTTGGACAGCAGGGCCGCCGAGCCGCCGGCCACCGCCGGCTCGCGTCCCGCGTACGGGCCCAGGAAGATCCGGCCCGGATCCCAGTCGTTGACCGGGTAGTTGTCCATGGTGATCAGGGGCTGCTGTCCCAAGGCGGAGCGCGCTCCGGCCAGTTCCCGGCCGGTGATCGTGCGCGGCACCACGCCGACGCCGGTCCAGGCCACCTCCACCCGCGCGTCGAGCCCGCGGGCCAGGGCCGTCCGGTAGGACGTCGCGCCCTCCTGGTAGTACTCGGTCGGCAGCAGCGACAGCGCGGGCGCCCCCGGATACCGGGAGGCCAGGTGCGCGGCCAGCTCGTTGGCGACCTCCGCGTGCGCCTTCGCGGCGGCCTGCGGGCCCCTCCCGTACCGCTGTACGTCCGCGCGGCAGCCCCATTCGGTGTAGCTGACGTCCTGGAACTGCACCTGGAAGGCGCGGAAGCCCAGGTCCCACATCGCGTCCAGCTTGCGTCCGAGCGCCGCCCGGTCGGCCGCCGACGACAGGCACATGGACTGCCCCGGCGTGACGGCCCAGGCCAGCACGACCCGGTTGGCGCGGGCCCGCTCGGCCAGCGCGCGGAACTCCTCCTGCCGTTCCTTCGGGTAGTCCTCGCGCCAGCCCGTCGTGCGGTACGGATCGTCGCCGGACGCGATCAGCAGCCGGTTCTGCTTGGTGCGGCCCATGAAGTCCAGCTGGGCCAGGCGCTGCTCGTGGCTCCACGGCTGTCCGTAGAAGCCCTCGGTGATCCCGCGCACCGGCGCCGCCGGCCAGTCCCGCACCACGACGCCGGGGACCTTCCCGCCGCCGGCGGCGAGCAGCTGGCGCAGCGTCTGCGCCGCGTGGAAGAGCCCTTCCTCGCCGACGCCGGCCAGCGCGACCGTGTCCCGCCCGCCGGGCCGTCCCACGGCCAGCCGGTAGCCGCCGTTCGGCAGGTCCGTGGCCGCGGTCGCGCCCAGCGCCAGCAGTGCCTCCTGCGCGCCCGCGTCCTGGAGCCGTACGACGGTGCCCCGACCGGGCAGCGGCTCCCCGGGGGCGGGTTCGCGCAGGGTCTTCACGCCCGCCTTGCGCAGGGCCTCGCGCACCACCCCGACGGCGTACGGATCGGCGTCGGCCGGAGCCACCAGCACGGCCTCCCTGCCGAGCGGCACCTCACGCGCCGGATCGGCGGCCATCGACTGCGGTCGGGGCCACACGGCGGGGCCCTCGGCGGCACTGCGGGGCGTGTCCGCCCCGGGGTCGAGCACGGGGCCGACCGTGCCGTTGGTGCCGACACCCGCCGCACCCGCGGCGCCGGCCGCGCCGGCGGCGCCCGGTGCGGCCGGCGGACCGTCGGGGAGAGAGGGGCCCGCGAGGAACCCGGGCGGCGCGGAGGCCACGGCGCCGCCGAGCAGCGACCCGATCACCGCGATGGCGGCGGCCGTCGACCGTTTCCTGCCCCTGAGCTGCACAGAGCCTCCTCGTCGCGAGACGTCCCCCACTCGTACGAATGAGCCCGAGCCCACCACCCGTGCGGCTGGAGTGTCAATGCGAGTGGGCGATCTGCCCCGGATCTGCCAGGAATGCGGCCCCTTCGAATGGGTATGGCTGCGTTGTCCCCCGGCGGCGTCCCGCCTTGGTGCTCCACGCTTCTGACCCACCCTCATTCCCTCTGCCCGCACGCACGAAGGAGCGCCCGTCCATGGACGACCTGGCCCGGCTCGCCACCCTGCACGGCATCGCCACCGCCTACCAGCCGGCCCCCGGCGTGACCGTCGAGGTCCCCGAGGCCACCGTCAGAACGGTCCTCGGCCTGCTCGGGGTGTCCGCCGGCTCCCCCGAGGACCTCCGGGCCCAGGCCGACCGGGCCGACCGGGAGCGGGCCGACCGGCTGCTCCCGCCGACCGTCGTGCACTGGCAGGGGTGCGGTGAACCGCCCGCGCTGCCGCCGGCCCTGGCCGCGCTGCCTGCGGGCACCCGCGTCCGGGTGGTGCTGGAAGACACGGGCGAGAGCGTGCCGTGGAATCCCGTACTGCCCCTCGGGGTCCACCGGGTGCACGCCGAGGCCCCGGACGGGCGGCGTGCCGAGGCCGGCCTGGTCGTGGCCCCGGACCGGGCGCCCGCCGTGCCGGAGCGGGCCCACGGGCTGCTCGTCCAGCTCTACTCGCTGCTCTCCGAACGCTCTTGGGGCATGGGCGACCTGGGGGACCTCGCCGCACTCGCCCGCTGGGCGGGCCGGACCCACGGCGCGGCCTTCATCCAGGTCAACCCGCTGCACGCAGCCGTGCCGGGGACGCCGACCGACCCCTCCCCCTACCGGCCGTCCTCGCGCCGCTTCCCCGACCCCGTCCACCTGCGGATCGAGGACGTGCCCGAGTACCCCGACTGCCCCGACCGCGAGGCGCTCGCCGAACTCGCCGCGCAGGGCGGGCAGCTGCGCCGTGAGGTGCTGGAGAAGGGCGCGCTCATCGACCGGGACTCCGTCTGGGAGCTCAAGCGCCGGGCCCTGGAACTGCTGTACGCCGTCCCGCGCACCCCCGAACGCGAAGCGCTGTACCGGGAGTTCCGGGCGGAGCAGGGCGGCGCGCTGGACGAGCACGCCGCCTGGTGCGCGGCCGCCGCGGGCGAGGACCCCGCGGAGCGGGCCGACTTCCACCGCTGGCTGGTCTGGCTGACGGACGGCCAGCTCGTTGCCGCCCAGGCAGCCGCACGCGGGGCGGGAATGGCCGTCGGCATCGTGCACGACCTCGCCGTCGGAGTGCATCCCGACGGCTCGGACGCGGTGACCGGCGCCTTCCACGCCCGCGGCTCCTCGGCCGGGGCCCCGCCGGACGCCTTCAACGCGCGCGGCCAGGACTGGGGGCTGCCGCCCTGGCGCCCGGACGTGCTGGCCGCCACCGGCTACGCCCCCTTCCGGTCGCTGCTGCGCGGGGTGTTCCGCTGCGCAGGAGCCCTGCGCATCGACCACGTCATGGGCCTCTTCCGGCTGTGGTGGATCCCGGAGGGAGCCCCGCCCGCCGAGGGCACGTACGTGGGCTACGACGGCGAGGCCATGCTGGCGGTCCTGGTCCTGGAGGCGCACCGGGCCGGTTGCCCGGTCATCGGCGAGGACTTGGGGACGGTGGAGCCGCACGTGCGCCGCGAGCTGGCCCGGCGCGGTGTGCTGGGCACGTCGGTGCTGTGGTTCGAGCGGGACTGGGCGGACGGCGGGGGCCCGCTCGCCCCGCAGGCCTGGCGGGCGGACTGCCTGGCCACCGTCACCACCCACGACCTGCCGCCGACGGCCGCGAAGCTCGCCGGCGGCCATGTGGAACTGCGCGATCGGCTCGGCCTGCTGACCCGTCCGGTCGAGCGGGAGCGGGCCGAGGACGCCGCCGACACCGCCGAATGGCTGGACCTGCTGGACGGGCTGGGCCTCGATACCAAGGGCGAGGAGGCCGCCGTGCGGGCCCTGTACGCCTTCCTGCTGCGCACCCCCGCGCGCCTGGTGGGCGTATGGCTGCCGGACGCGGTGGGGGACCGGCGGCCGCAGAACCTGCCGGGCACGTGGGATCAGTACCCCAACTGGCGCCTGCCGCTCGCCGATGGTGCGGGCAGGCCGCTGACGCTGGAGGAGCTGATGGCGTCGCCCCGGGCGAACGCGCTGCTCAGCGCGGTGCGGGAGGGGGCGGGTCCCCGTACGGCACCCCCGGGCGCGCGCGGCGTTTAGGTGTTCGCTACGTTTGCACCGTGGACAAGAAGAACGCTCTGCGCGCCGGCGCCGTCTCGGCCGGAACGACGCTGATGATGCTGCTGATGACGTCTCCCGCTCTCGCGCTGACCCGCGACGACGGCGACGACCCGGGCCCGGGCCTGAGCATCGGCGAGACGCTCGGCCTGTACGTGGCCCTGCCGATCGTGATCTTCCTGGTCATCGTGGGGCTCGTGATGGCCCTCGACAAGTCGGACAGGCCGAAGAAGAAGCAGGCCTGACCCGGTCCGGCCCCGCGGGGGCCGGAGCCGTGTGACCTTCCCGGGCGCCGGGGGTCCGCACCGCCGATCGACATCGGCCGTGCGTCGACCCCCGGCGCCTCGTCATGTCCTCAGACGCCGGCCAGCAGCTTGCGGAGCAGGCCGGTGAGCTGGGCGACCTCCTCGTCGGTCAGCCCGGTGAGCGCGGCGCGCTGCACCTCCAGGCCGGCCGTGACGGCCTCGTCGACGAGTGCGAGGCCGCGGTCGGTGATCGTCACCTGGAGCCCCCGCCGGTCGTGCGGATCGGGCTTGCGGGACAGCAGTCCGGCCTTCTCCAGCTTGTCCAGCCGCCCGGTCATGCCGCCCGTGGTGAGCATGAGCGTCGCCGAGAGCTGACGGGGCGAGAGCGTGTACGGGGCGCCCGAACGGCGCAGCGTGCCGACGACGTCGAACTCCCCGCGCGAGATGCCGAAGCGCTGGTAGCGCTCCTCCATCGCGTCGCCCATGGCCCTGGCGATCCGGTAGATGCGTCCGAACACGGCCATGGGGGCCGTGTCCAGCTCGGGGCGCACGGCGAACCACTGGTCCGTGATCGCGTCGACCGCGTCCTTGTCCTCACTCATGAGCGCAGTATTCCGGTTCCCCCGGATCATTCGCAAGAAACTTGCTTGACGGAAAGTAGCTTAGCGGTAAGCTACTTGCTATCAATCGAATCGGGGGAGAGGCCGTCATGGCAGTGTTCAGGGGCAAGGCGTCGCAGGTAGGGGAGGCGAAGGTCGCGGGGGAGCGGTCGCTGCTCGTCGGCATCGCGATCAGCGCGGTCGGGATCGGCATGTACGTCCCCTTCTCGCTCGTCTTCTTCCACCACGTCACCGGCCTCTCCTTCACCCTCGTCGGTCTGGTGATGACGGTCACCGGCGTCGCCGGACTGGCCTTCATGCCGCTGGCCGGCTCGGCCGTCGACCGGTTCGGCGCCAAGCGGGTGAACCTGGTGCTCTACGGGATCCGGGCGCTCGGCTTCGCCCTCTACCCCTTCGCGAGCTCCCCGGCCGCCTTCGCGGCCGTCGCCCTGGTCACCGCGCTCGCCGACCGCTCCTTCTCCGTCGTGCAACAGTCCCTGATCGGCGAGGTGGCGCTGGGCGCAGCCCGCGACCGACTCCAGGCCTCCACCCGGGCCCTGCAGAACGCCGGGATGGGTGCGGGCGCCCTCCTCGTCTCCGGCGTCCTGGCGCTGTGGGGCACCGGCGCCTTCGCCTACACCGCCTGGGCCAACTCCGCGGCCTTCGCCCTCGCCGGACTGCTCGTCGGCCGGGTCCGCCCGGTCCCGGCCGACGCCAACGCCGCGGCCGCAGCCGCCCCCGCCGGACGGCCGGGTGCCGGCTACCGGACGGTGCTGCGCGACCGCCCCTTCCTCGGGCTCACCGCCGCCAACTTCCTCACCGCCCTGGGCTACTCCGCCCTCTCCGTGCTCTTCCCGCTCTACCTCTCCACCTGGCTGGCGGCCCCCGACTCCCTCACCGGGGCGGCCTTCACCCTCAACACCGCGCTGTGCGCCGGGATCGGCGTCCTGGTCGCGGGCCGCGTCCGCCGCTCCGGCGCCCGCCGCACCCGCTCCGCCGCCCTCGGCGCGGTGCTCTTCGCCGCCGCCTTCCTGGGGCAGATCGCGCTCGGCACCCTGCGCCCCGGCCAGGGCCCGACCCTCGCCGCCCTCCTCGTCATCGTCATCGTCTACACCCTCGGCGAGCTGGTGCACAGCCCGTCCGGCGGCGCCCTGTCGGTCTCCGCCGCGCCCGAGCCGGTCCGCGGCCGCTACCTGGCCACCTACCAGCTGTCCTACTCGCTGGCCACCGCCCTCGCCCCCTCCCTCTTCACCGCCCTGCTCGCCGTGGACGGCCGGCTGCCCTGGGCCGTTCTGACCGTCGCCGCGCTCGGCGCCGCCCTGGCACTGCTCCGGCTGGAGCGGCACCTGCCGGCCGAAGCCGTGCACGCCGAGCCCCCGGCCGCGTCCGACGGTCCCGCTCGGGCCGCGTCCGCAGCCGACCGCCGCCCAGCCACCGCGTCCGCCTGAACCGCGTCCGCCTGAACCGTGTCCCCGGTCTCGCCTTCGTCGCCCGCACGAGGAGCCACCCGCCATGAAGCGTCTCGCCACCGTCGCCCTGACCGCCCTCGCCCCCGTCTCCTGGGGCTCGACCTACGTCGTCGCGTCCGAACTGCTGCCGCCCGACCGGCCCCTGTTCACCGGCGTCATGCGGGCGCTGCCCGCGGGCCTGCTGCTGACCGCACTGGCCCGCACCCTGCCCAAGGGCGCCTGGTGGTGGAAGTCCGCCGTCCTCGGCACGCTCAACATCGGCGCCTTCTTCCCCCTCCTGTTCCTCTCCGCGTACCGGCTGCCCGGCGGGGTCGCGGCCGTGCTCGGCTCCGCCGGTCCGCTGTTCGTCGTGGGCCTCGCCGCCCTCGTCCTCGGGGAGCGCGCGAGCCTGCGTACGGTACTGGCCGCCGTCGCGGCGGCGTTCGGCGTGAGCATGGTCGTCCTCAGGGCCGAGGCTGCGCTCGACCTGGCCGGTGTCGTCGCGGGCGTGGCCTCCTCCGCCTCCATGGCCGCGGGCACCGTGATGACCAAGCGCTGGGGCCGGCCCGAGGGCGTGGGGCCGCTCGCCATGACCGGCTGGCAGCTCACCGCCGGCGGCCTGGTCATCATCCCGGTGGCCGCCCTCGTGGAAGGCGCGCCACCCGCGCTCGACGGCAGGGCCCTGCTCGGCTACGGCTACATGATGCTGATCAACACCGGTATCGCCTACTGGCTCTGGTTCCGCGGCATCGGGCAGCTCGACGCGACCTCGGTCACCCTCCTCGGACCGCTCTCCCCGCTCACCGCGGCGGCCATCGGCTGGGCGGCCCTCGGACAGGTGCTCACCCCCGTACAGCTCGCCGGCATGGCGATCGCCTTCGCAGCCACCGTCACCGGGCAACTGGCCGCAGCCCGCACCCACCAACCGTTCAGATCTACTGAAAAGAATGATCGGAACATTTCGATAGACCTGATCAATGGGCCGGTGCGACGGTAGATCCGCCGACACCGCACCGACCCGAGGGGGAGACACCCAGTGGCCGTCATGGACCGCGCCCGTACCGTTTCGCACGCCGAACCCGGCAGCACCGGCAGGAAGGGTGCCGCCGGGTTCGGCGTCCTCCTCGCCCTGCTCGCGACGGTCGTCTGGTCCGGCAGCTTCGTCGCCACCCGCGGCATGGCCGAGACCGTCCCGCCCGTCCAGGCGGTCTTCTGGCGCTGGATCATCGCGCTGCTCGCCGTCGCTCCCCTCGCCGCCCGCCAGGCCTGGCGGCAACGCGCCCTGATCCGCCGACACCTGGGGTTCATCGCCCTCGCGTCGCTGTTCGGAGTCGCCCTGTACAACACGCTCGTGCACCAGGCCGGACTGACCACCTCGGCCTCCAACATGGGCACGATCATGGCCGCCTCGCCCGTGATCATGGCGCTGTACGCCCGCCTCGGCGGCGAACGCCTGGGTGCCCGCAGGACCTTCGGCATGCTGCTCGCCGCCTTCGGCGTGCTGCTGCTCGTCGGGGACGGCTCGATCGGCTTCGACTTCGCCGCCGGCGACCTGTGGATGTTCGCCGCGGCCCTCTCCTTCGCCACCTACAGCGCACTGCTGAGGCGCAAGCCCGCCGAACTCGGCGGACTGACCTTCCTGCTCACCACCTTCGTCCTCGGCGCGCTGATGCTGGCCCCGGCCTACGCCGCCTCCCTGCACGCCCAGGGCGGCTTCGAGACGACGCCGGGCACCGTCGGACCGCTGCTGTACGTCGGGGTGTTCTCCTCGGCCGTCGCCTTCTTCGCCTGGAACAAGGCGGTATCGGTCATCGGGCCGGCCCGCGCAGGAGTCGTCTACTACCTCCAGCCGGTCTGCGTGGCGGGGCTCGGGCTCCTGCTGCTGGGCGAACCGACCGGACCGGAGCAGCTGGCCTGCATGGCGCTGATCCTCGGCGGGGTCGGGCTGGGAAGTGCCCGGCGGTAGGTTCGGCCTCATGACCGAGTGGGACATCAAGAAGCTGCGGATCCTGCGGACCCTCGCCGAACGGGGGACCGTGACCGCGACGGCCGAGGCCCTGCACATGACGCCCTCGGCCGTTTCGCAGCAGCTGACGAACCTCGCCCGGCAGCTGGGAGTCGCCCTGCTGGAGGCACAGGGCCGCCGGGTCCGCCTCACCGACGCCGCCCAGCTCGTGCTGCGGCACGCGGAGGCGGTGTTCGCGCAGCTGGAGCGGGCCGACGCGGAACTGGCCGGCTACCTCGCCGGGGACGCCGGCGAGGTACGGGTCGGCGCGTTCTCCACCGCCGTGCCCGCGCTGGTGGTCCCGGCGGTGGCGGAGCTGCGCAGGGCGCACCCGGGGGTGGAGGTCAGGGTGCGGGAGACCGAGGCCGCGGAGTCCTACGAGCTGCTGTCGGCCGGGGGCGTGGACCTCGCGCTGTCGCTGGCCGCCCACGCACCGACGGCGCGGGACCGGAGGTTCACCCGGGTCACGCTGATGGAGGACCCGCTGGACGTGGCGCTCCCGCCGGGGCACCCGCTGCGGGACGCGGGAGACCTGCGCCTGGCCGACCTGTCCGGGGACCCGTGGATCTACGGGGGCAGCGGACCGTGGTCGGAGATCGCCCGGGGCGCGTGCGAGGCGGCGGGCTTCGTCCCCGAACAGGCCCACTCCGCGTCGGGCTGGACGGCCATCCTGGCCATGGTCGAGGCGGGGATGGGCGTGGCCCTGGTCCCGCGGATGGTGTCGAGCCGGGCCTCGGGGGTGGCGGTGCGGGTACTGGCGCGGGATCGGCCGACGCGGCACGTCATCGCAGCCGTCCGCCGCGGCGCCGAGTCCGCCCCCGCGGTCGCCCACGTCCTCGCCGCCCTGCGAGCCGTCGCCGCGGCACGCTGACCGCTGCGCGGAGCCCCGCCCGGGCCCGGGGCCTCCCGCGGGAGGCCCCGGG